>JAKPSH010000268.1 GCA_029555385.1 Pseudomonadota bacterium | reverse complement strand
CTGGCCGACGGCACGCACACGGTGACGGTGACGGCGGCGGATGCTGCGGGAAACACGTCAACGGACACGGCAACGGTCACGGTGGATACCGTGGCTCCGGTTGTTGGGGTGAATTCGCTCACCACCACAATCACGGCGCCGACACTCACCGGTCCGATCACTGACGCCTCGCCTTCGAGCGGCATCACCGGTGTGACTGTTGTCGTGGGGGGTCAGACCCTTGCGGCAACGGTGTCCGGGAATACGTGGAGCGCGGTGGTCAGTGCACCGCTTGCTGTTGGCACGTACAACGTGACGGCAACGGCGGTGGATGCTGCGGGAAACAGCGCCAGCGATGGCACGTCAAGCGAGCTGGTCATCCAGCCGCAGGCGCCTGTGGTCACGATGAACACGCTTGTCACCAACAACCGCAAGCCCACGCTTTCGGGTAATGTGACGGGAGCGGTCTCCAGCCTGACGATTACCGTAGACGGCAAGGCCTATACGGCGAGAGTCACAGGCGGGACGTGGACCGCGGCAGTGACGAAGAACCTCGCGGACGGACGCTACGACGTGCGCTATACGCTTCGAGACGGCGCAGGCGTCACCACCACGGGAGTCTTCCCCAAGGCGCTCACGGTGGACACCGTGAAGCCGTCAGGGAAAGCTCTTCCAGCGGTGACAAACGCCGTCTACCCGGTCTTGACGGGAACGGCGGCGGATGCGCTTAGCGGCGTGCAGCGCGTGGTGGTCACTGTCGCGGGCCAGACCGCTCAGGCGGTGCTTGGCGCAAACGGCACGTGGAGTGTGACTTTGCCCAGGTCGGTTGCCCCGGGGTTCTACAACGTGGTGACCACGGTGTATGACTTCGCGGGAAACACCCTGGCAACAAACGTGGCCAAGGCGCTTACGGTAGACCGCACGGCGCCAACGGCGGCAGTCAATGCGCAGAGCACGCGGGACAATACGCCGCCTCTCAGAGGCTCGTTCTCGGACGCCAACCCGAGCGGCGGCATCGCCTCGTGCAGCGTCGTTGTAAACGGCGTTACTTATGCTGCGCAGATCAAGGGCAGCAAGTGGACGGCGCAGGTCAGCGATGTGCTTCCCGACGGGCGCTACGATGTGCAGGTCATCATCGTGGACAAGGCGGGGAACACGGGCACAGACCGCACCACGGGCGAACTCGTGGTTGATACCACGGGACCCGCGGCAACGGTGAACAAGCTCGTGAGCGCCGTGAATAAGCCGACGATCACGGGTACTGTCAATGACCCTGCCGGGGTGACGAGTGTCGTGGTGAACGTCTACGGGCGAAACATCACGGCCAGCGTTGCCAAAAACGGCACTTGGAGCGCGCGCGTTCCGGTGGCGCTTCCCGACGGGGCCTACGACGTGCGCGTGACGACGAAAGACAAGCTTGGAAACACGGCTTTGCAGGTGTTTCCGGCGGTGCTTGTCATTGACACGCGGCGTCCGGCGGTTGCGCTGACAAGCGCTTCGCGCACTTCCACGCAGTCCCTCTTCGGCGGGACGTGGAGCGACCAGGGACCGTCAAGCGGCATTGACGCGGTGTTTGTCTGTACAGCAGGCACGTGCGGACGCGGTGCGCTGGACGGGTCGAACTGGAGCGCGTCGCTCGACAAGGCGCTTGGAAACGGCTGGCACGTTGCCGCAACCGCCATTGTCGACCGCGCGCACAACATCGGACTCCGGTTCGATGTGCTCACTGTGAGCGCATCCGGGATCCATGTCCAGCCGCTCTGGCCAGCGCTCCAGAGGGAAGCCGCGCGGCTTGCCGATCAGGTCTTTGCCAAGATCGGCGACTGGCTCGAAGAGCTCTACGGCTAGAGCTCGCAACAAAACGGTTCGTTCGGCCGTGGGCGTCTCGGGGAATGCAAACCCGGACGCCCACGGTCCTCCGTTTTTATCGCTGTGTGGTGCGGTAAATCTCTTTGGTCTCCGGCCTTTTTTTTTGGAACTTTTTTGCACCCCCTCCTTCGCGACCATTACCCCTTCGCGTTAAAACTCTTTTTAATTCGAAATCGAAAGGTCCAAGCGCGCTGGTGATAGCTGCCTGCCGGGTGTGCGCACTTGTCGCCGCCTTAAATCAATACCTTGTCCATATATTGAATCGAGCTCTGCAAATTACCGATGTAAGCCTTGACAAGATCCTTGATCGAAAGAACATTGAGCAGTTTGTGCTGATCAACAACGAGCAGATGCCGGAAATTTTTCTGGTTCATCACCGATAAGGCATGCTCCGCTGTGTCATCGGGAGTGACGATTACCAACTCCTGCGTCATATACTTCAGTACAGCTTCGTCCTGAACCTTTTCCTTGGTCCGCCAGAGCCGCAAGGCGTCCCGCTCGGTAAAAATGCCCTCAATAACGCCGTCAATGGTTACAAGCACCGAGCCGACGTTAGCCGCGACCATTTCCGCCACCGCCTGCGATACAGACGCGTTGCAGGTTATCGTGATTACTTTTTGCTGCGCTTTTGCTTGCAGAATCTCTTGAATTTTCATGCCATTATTCTCTGTGCTTATGCATCACTTATTTTATCAGAAGATTAAAGCGCGCATGGCGCGGCTCGGCAAATAACCGCCTATTTTGCTGAGCATCTATTCAAGAATCAAGACGTCGCCTGGTGTGATGTTTCGCAACTTGACAGTTCCCGCTGGCAATTCAACCACATACTCAGCCGCGAAAATTATTGGTGAGATTGTCCACGGCCTAAGATTTTCCACAATTCTTACAATGCGATGCTCGGAAGAACAAAAGAGAATGTCGATCGGAAAACGCATAAAAAACATATGAACGCAGCAGCACGCCGGAAGAATCAGCGCTTCTCCGTGGAGAAAAGATTTCCGGCCTAAAAGCCCGCGCAGACGCGAGGCAAAGGAAGCAGCTACGCAGGCTTGACCGGCAATCACCGTCCCCGTAGACGTCAGCCGAATTGATTTAAGGTCAGCGTTGATGATGTTATCTTCCTAAAACATATGAGTTTTTCACCACTCGCCAGCATTCGCAGCAGGGCCTTCGTTTTGCGGCAAGCCAATTTATGCCCAGGTCGAGGAATATATCCGGCTTACTACGCAAAGAATAAGTCACCACATCAGCGTCCAAAAGCACAATTGTTGTATAATTACTTTGGCGCTTTGGCGCCCAGGTAGTTAGTCATACCGCTATAATCTCCTATATACGTTAATCAAAGCCTAGCCCGTTGGGTCCGCCCCCAACGGGTTTTTTATTTCGAGTATGAAATAATTGCTTCCCGTATAACTCTTTGCAGTTATTGCGTTATTGTGGGTCTGGGAGGGGGTGGGAGGGAAGGCTGAGGCTGAGGCTGAGGCTGAGAATAAGGCTGAGGCTGAGGCTGAGAATAAGGCTGAGGCTGAGGCTGAGAATAAGGCTGAGGCAAAGATATGGGCAAAGGCTTTTTTTCGGGGGAACAGCAGCCATCCAACTCCTTCCGCCACTTCCCTAGCCTCCGCCCTCGCCTTAGCCTTCGTCTCCGCCTTATTCTCAGCCTCAGCCTCAGCCTCAGCCTCAGCCTCCGCCTCATTTCCCTCCTCCGCATCAATTCTCTCTTCCCCCCCAATACTAATTCTTGAAAAAGCTTCGCATCCCGATATACTTGCCCTTTCAGGAGTTGTATGACCTGGAATCAGCAATTTGATTATTCCATAGCCTAGTAGGGAGATATGAATAGTTTAAGCAAGCTTGTTCGCAGGAGAAGCCTTCGCCAGGATGAGCGGGGACAGGGGATGGCGGAGTACATCATTATCGTTATCCTGGTTGCAATTATTGTGCTGGTGGCGATCCGTCTTTTCGGGAAAAGCGTTTACAACCAGTTTTCAAACGCTAAGGGTGAAATCGATACGCTGCAAACTGAACAATAGCTGGCAAGATACTGTAACGGCGTTTGTTATGTTTCATAGTGTGCAGCAGGCGGCTGTGTCTGCTGCGCACTGTTTTTTCTTTCAGCGCAGGTGAACTTGGGTTCTGACAATCAACCGGAGGCCAGTCTTCGGGGGCTGAGGACGAACTCCCAAGGACAAGGGATGGCGGAGTATGTCATCGTTATTGTCCTGATTGCACTGACTGTTATTGTTGCCATCCGCTACTTTGGCAGCAGTGTGAAGGGTCAGATAGAAGGTGCAAAAGAGCGGATTGACCTGGTTAGAGAGAAATCATTTGGCGAGCGGACCGCAGACAAACACCATGCGGGAGAGCCTCATGGAGCAGCACATGTTGCGGAAGAGCCTCCGTCCAGTGCCGAGCCGCCGTTAGAAAGCCCGGACAGTAGATCCCGGGTGCGCGTTGAGGCTGGCGAAGCCGCGCTTGATGAGCGGGATGAGTACAGCCGCGAAATTTCGCGGCTTCACCGTGGCGTCGGTGATGCCGATCACGAGAAGAGAGTTGTTGAAGAGATTCGCGTCAATTATCTTCTCCTGATTTTGCTTGGTTTTGGAATTATCGGCGGCGCAGTTCTGGTCTTGTTGTTGCCGCGCCTGCGCCGGAAAAAAACGAAGAAAAAGCGCAAGTTTACTTTGGGCGAGAAGGAAGAGCCGCAGGAGTAGCTGCACAGCAGCGGCTTTTCCGTTTCTCTCGGGGAGGGATGCAAATTGCTACTTCCGCACGCCGCAGAGAATGCGTTCTTCAAAGTGCCTGGGCCGGGGTGCTGCTGCCGGGTCAGATTCGCTGACGCTTCGCGCCAATCCCGTCAATCCGGCCAAGTTCTTGTCATTGGCGCCTTCATCATCCTCGCGCTGTCCATGATTGCCATTGGCGTGGCCAATGTCGGGATGATGGTGGCCGAGAAAATTCATCTGCAAGATACCGTTGATGCGTCGGCTTATTCTGCCGCTGTGGTTGAAGCCCGGTTTATGAATTTGTCGGCTTATATCAACCGGGCAATGGTCGCCAATTACGATGCGATGGCTTTTAATGATGCGCTTTGGGCGACAGTGGCGGCGCACGATCATGGTTCTGCCATTGTTACGGCAATGCTTTATGGTCTTTCTGCGGTAGTGGAAGTTATCAGTCTGGGACTGGCGACGCCTATTTCGATGCAGATTGACCGGCTGGCTGATGCGCTGCGGGATGGTCTGCATGGTCCCATGCACCGCTTGAATCAGCAGCTTGACGGCATGTTCGCGCAGGATCAGAGCGATCTCAACCGCTACATTGATATGTTCAACGCCGATCTCTTGTCCATGTACGAGGGACTGCTCTTTGCCGCTGTGCAGTCGGCCCGCCACGATGTAATCAAGCGTGTTGCGGCGAAAATGGATCGCGAAGTAATGATGACAACAGTCAGCGGTTTGGGCGCCGAAACAGTAAGCTTCGATGAACTGTCCCGTGCGGTTGATTACATAGCGGCAGGACGCACGCCCCGGTCCGCCTGGATCACTGAAAACCTGAGCAGCAGATTCAAGCTAATGGCGGGCCAGGAGCGAGCGTGGACGGATGAGTATTATTACCTTGGCGCGGTAACGGAGTCCTCGCTGAATAATTTTGTCATGGGCCGGACGCGTGATGGCGCGGTTGATTTGCTGCGGCAGTTTAACCTTGGTGATCTTATTTCTGATATTGTCGCGCCGCTGGAGACTGCTCTGGAAATCGCCTGCCGGGCCACCTCCTGGCCGTGGGAAACCTGCGACTCGGAAATTCAGCTTGATCTTGGCGCAGTGATGCGTGAGGGGCAGGAGGATCGCGCCGATCAACGCCATGTACCGGTTGTGGCAAACCGCCGGCTGCGCGAAGCAAACGGCTGGGTGATGGGGCTGCGCTTGCGCGGGATTCCCGGTGCCGGGGTTTTGAACTGGGCCATCGGCCAGCACGGCTATACAAGCGGTGACCGCCGGAGCGACGTGGCCAACGCCGCAAACGTGACAATCAGCGTGGAAAAAGGCATTCCGTCGCCGGAGCGCTTTTTGGAGAGTATCCGCGCCGGCAGTCAGACGTCGAATCCAGTAGCCCCGCCGCTGCGCGGGCTGAATGCGATAAATATCCAACTCGCGCAGTTGATGGGGGTTGTGCTCCCGGTATTTCTCGATGACCACTGGGACGGCACCTACGACCCCCAGCCCGTGAATTATCTAGAAATCTGGCCGCCGGGTCCGGGTCAACTCGAAGGCTTCCGCTATGCAGCAGAAGTATTCAGCCATGGGGAAACGGAAGAGGGTGTGCCGAACTATGATTTTCGCACGAACCTCGAGGATACGGGGTTCATGCATTATGTTTATGATGGGCGGCTTTCTCCCTTCCGTCCGGGCGGAAACAGCCGTGGGGGCAAGTTGACCGGTCCCTCAGTCGCTGCGCTTGGTGTTAAGCGCGCCCGCCAGGTCAACGGCTTAAAGGGACTGGGCATCAGCAACGAATACGATTTGAGCGCCATCTCGCGGGCGCAGGTGTATTATCTGCACAACCCGAACCGCCGCAATGAGCAGCCCAGTTCGTTTAACCCTCATTGGGCGGCGAAACTTGCGCCGCTGGATAAAGGTGATACGCCGGTGCTGCTTAGTGAAGGACTGCCCTTCCTGGAAAGCAATGGTTTGCCTGTTATGCCGACGCGATGAGAGATAATGCAATGAAGCAAATACAGCGCAGCAGCGGCCAAGCGATGGTGGAACTGGTTTTGATGCTGTTTCTCATCATGGGACTGTGCATCGGCATGCTCTTTTCTATCCGGCTGCTGACCTTCCAGTTTTGGGCGCAGCAGGAAGCGCGTTATATTGCTTTCGAGCAGGTTTGGCCTTCTGCGGCGGTAGGCAATCCGGCCCAGGACCCTATTGAAGATCTGAACGATGCGGGGCGCTTTCGCCGTCCCGCTCTCGTCGGGCGGCTGCCGGTTAATAAGGCTGTGCGCAATGATAGCGGTGTCGCCCAGCTTCTGGCGTTTGTCTCACCACAAGAACACGAGCGGCGGAATCTGCCTGCCGGGTCCGATGCCGGCGAAGCTGCTCCGGTCATGCTTGCCGCAAGCCGCAAACCTTTCTGGAAGCGCGAAACCAAAGATTGGCTCGGGGAGCTCGCTGTTGTTGAATCGGCGTATGCAAGTCAGTTGACGCAGCGCCTCAGCGGCGGACTGGGGGAGCTTTGGCCGCCGGATGACCAGGAAGAGGATCTTTCCTTGCGTGAAACGTCAGATCGCGCGAGACCGGATGTTGAACGCGGTTTTCTGCATGTTCTGCAAGACTTGGAATTTGGTGAAGAGATTTGTCCGGCTTTTTCTGCCGCGATGAACAGCCGCGGCGTGTCTCCTGGATTGTTGGGAATGGATTCTCCGTCTTGCCCTGAGAAAATCAATCGCGGTTTCGGCAGGCATCTGGGGCGTGAAGTCAATTTCAAGGAATTCTTCCGCGGGTATGAGCAGTTGATGCAGTTCGGCTATCCGGCCGCAGAAGCGATTGAACAAACTGTGCGGGCCGAAGTCGCCGAACAGTTTTATTCTTTTTTCGATCAGCTTGTTCGGCAGTCCCATGGGGCGGCCGGAGCGCTTCTCGG
>JAKPSH010000253.1 GCA_029555385.1 Pseudomonadota bacterium | reverse complement strand
GAAATCTGTGATTTCGCGACGCTTCAGTTTTCAAGCACTTAACGTGCTTGAAAACTGCCGGTGCATCCTTGCACCGGGCTATCAGGGTGCTGAAAATTAGTTTTTCAGCACCCTGATAGCCTTAATATCGGCTTGTGAGACATCGCGGCAAGGATGGCAGGGTAAACGGATATACTGAGTAGACGCAGCGAACACTCCGATGAACCTCATGATCTTAGAGTCGTGGCTTCTCCCCTCAGTGCCAGTGAGCAGGGACGGGGATGCAGCATGCGCAAATGCATGTGCAGAGCCCCGCCGCCCGCTTACTCGTTGTGCACGTCTTGGCGCAGACAGCAGTAGTGGCCGTACACGTTTTGATACGTGTAAATCGCTGTGAGCACCATAACCGGGAGCAGTTCCGCCGCCGGGGACAGATGGCGGAGTCCCTTGGATACAGCGAGAGCCCCTGCCCAGTTCAAGGCAGTCGCCGGAATGAGGATAAGCACATCGGGGACAACGAAAAAGACGAAGCTGTGCTTTTGCCGCTTTGACCAGTCGGACCAGGCCCACCAGCGAAGCTGCACAACCGAGTTTCTCCGTTGCTGCTCCTCTCGTGACTCTTTGCGCCAGTTATCCCAGATCCACGACAAGTGGCAAACCGCACTGTTGTAAGTGTAAAAGAGATTAAGCATCATGCCGTAAAGCGCTAACGTAATCGTCAGCTCAGCGGGAGAGGGCAGAGAAGTGCGGAATACGGCAGCAATGAACGGCAGATTGAGAATAGCATCTGCGAGGGTTATCCAAATTAACGGGACGTCTGTTGCGGCAAAAAGAACGCAGCGTAGCTGCCGGGGGGTAAGCCTAAAGCAAGTAATCTCGGGGAGTCTTCGGGCGAGTTCCCGCTCCTTGCGCCAGTTGTCTGCAGCCCAAAGTAAATGGCCCGACACATGATTTAGGGAGTAAATAAACGTAATCGGCAGTCCCACTGCAGCAAGCAGTGCTTCAGTGCGAAGGGTATGAGCGCTGAGAACTGCGTAGAGCGCTAAACTCAGCCAGCAGACAGTCAAGCACACCAGCGCGATTCCGAGGGCAAGATATACGAGTGCCCGGATTCGATGCTGCTCAACAACACGCTTCATGGGTTACTCCTTTCTCAACCGCAAGAAAAACCCGGATGCGTCTACTCAGCTCCATGTCGAAAAGAGCACATTGGCGCACACAATAGGCCAATTTGGAAAAATATAATTGCCTTATTCTTCCAAATAGGCCTGCCGCCACTGTTTGGGACTATGGAGGCAAACCTATGGTGCAGCGGCTTGTTTTAACTGCCGCAAGGCACTGCGCGCTGCGATCTGCACGATCGTCCAGTGGCTTTCATCCCATGGGGCGAATGCTTTGCGCTCTGCCTCCGATGGCGCAACGGCAAGCTGCTCAATGCGGCGCAGCGTAGGCGGATCTGCCCGCTCCTTAACTACGCTGCCCAGCGCTTCGAACGTGCGCAGTGCGGACTCGATAACTGCTCCATTTCCGTCGTCATCCAGGCACTGTCTCAGGGCAGGAACGGCATCAACGAGCAAGTCCGGTCGTAGTATTGCCGCTTGCCAGAGACAGTACACGAAAGCACGGCGCAGTTCGCGCGACAAGCGTTGTTCTGCAGCAGTTCCGGCAGCCGTGGCAGCCGGACCAAGCCGTTCTACTGTGCCGCAAATGCCCTGCACGAGCCGCCGTAGGGCGGCATCACGCTTTGATGCGCTGCCGGATTCCGGCCCGGTGCTGCTGCTGAAAAATCCGATGGCGCGCTGAACTGCCGGCCAGCGCCTCGCGAATTCTGGCGCTTGCATCTCATTGAGCAAACGTTGGACGGTAACCTCTTGTGACATACCGACCTCCATGCAAACAGGTGGCGGTTTGTGCCCCGTATTAAGCAAAACCCTTAATGCGGGACAAAACGCCGTGCTCCGGTACCCGGTAGATTTAAGGACAAAGAACTGCGGACATAAGAAGTCCGGGAAGCAGAGAAACTTATTTTTGCATGGCGGGAACCAGGAATCAAATCAACACACATCATCCGGTTAGCCGTAATATCTCACAGCCCAAGGCTGTGGGATATTACGGCTAACGCAACGCCTGGACGGCGTTGCCGAATTTCGAGCGCGGCGAAGAAATTCGCTGCGACACTGTGTTGGGGCACGTGGGGCCCCCGACACAGTTTGGAGCAGCGTGAAAAGGCCCAAGGATGGGCCTTTTCACGTAACTTACCTACCCGCGATATCGCTTTGTGAGATATCGCCGCTAACGGGCCTGCAAGGCGAAGCGGTATGTATTTCCTGCGCCTGTTCTGATGAGCGAGGCCGTAAGAGTGTTTGCCAGCGCCGGCGTAACAGTTATTGCTCCATACTGCTCGCTGCTTTCGTGCGAACATATATCGTACGCTATTGTGCCGTGTGCCGGGATAGTCAGTTCGAGACCGGCAAGCACAGCGGTGCCATCCGTGCGCTGCATACTCAGCAGCAGGGTTTGGGAGGACGCCGTCGTGTTGCCTGCCAGCATTAAGCAGCCTTGACCCAGAAAAGTGTTGTACGAAGTGCGCAAACTTGCGCCCAGTGCTTCCCGCAGCGGGGAGCTGTATGCGTAATTAATGCCCATCTCCGCGGTACGGCCGTATTTCAAGGCTGCGGCCGCAATCCCCGCGGCGGAGCCGCCTTGAACAACGGCAAGACCTCGTGTGCTGGCTTGAGCATCAAGTAAGGAATCAACGATAACGTGGCGAGTGGCGTGAGCCGCAAGATCAAAAGCAATTTGCGCGGCCTCTGCGCCGGCTGCGTCATAAACTAGGACCGTGACGAGCTGTGTGTGGTTTAGGGCGTTTACTATCTCGATGACTTCAGAGCCGTCGGTTTTATCCAGCGGTAATGCGAGCGGACGTCCGGCTGCTGCGGTTCCTTCTACCGCGGCGGCGGCAACAAAGCGTTCTTCCAGCGCTGAATTATCATAGTAATATCGCATGTTGCGCAGCGAGAAGCGCGAGGAGCGATCATCTGGAATCCAAGCTGCGGAGCCGACGAGCGTCTGTCCGTACTTATGTGCCGGGTAATCACTGCGCCCGTAAGCCGGTAAAGTGATGGGAATCTGCTCCAGTTC
>JAKPSH010000249.1 GCA_029555385.1 Pseudomonadota bacterium | reverse complement strand
GTCGGAATCAAGCGCTAAACACATTAATTCCCGCACACTGCATGCCATGGTTTGTGCGGCTTTATCCGGCACAACCAGCGTGACCAGCCCGCTTCCGCAGACCAGCGCCGCCTCCGCGCTCATTCTCGGTGCACCCAAATGACCGGCTCCGCCGCCAATCACAATGACATGACCACGTTCGCCCTTGTGTTCCTCGGGCGGCGAATAAATATATTCCTGCAGCAGGGCAGCTATACTTTCCTCCGTAATCAACTCGCGTTGAACTGATTCAATCTCCGGCATCTGCACGCAAACACCAATATCCGCAACGAAAGTCTCACCACAGTACCCCGCACCAGGATAACACACATGCGCGGGCTTCAGGCATTGAAGCGCGATAGTTGCGTTCGCCGAAACAGCCGGGCCGTTGACAGCGCCAGTATCAGTTTCAACTCCGCTCGGCAGGTCAATCGACACTACCGCAACATTGCCGACTTCTGCCTGAGTGTTTAAATAGTCCACCAGTTCACCGATGAAGCCCTGCAACTGGCCATGGAAACCCGTACCGCACAACGCATCAACAACAACGCCGAAACTGGAAATTCCACGGACACATTCTGCCTCAAACCAATGTTCTGGCGTAAGTTCGACGATCCGGCCGCCCGCATTCTGGTAAGCAAGCGCATTGGCCAGCGCATCACCTTTGAGCTCCGCAACTGCCTTGACCGCCGCCATTTCCACATAAACTCCCTGGCCGAGCAGCGTCCGCGCGACGACAAAGCCATCGCCGCCATTATTGCCGGACCCGGCAAGGACCAACACGCCTTGCCCAAGCAAGTCCGGCATCTGTTCCAGCAAAAAACCGGCGACCTCCCGTCCGGCAGACTCCATAACCGCACGAGAAGGCACACCAATCCTGCTGAACAAAGCTGAATCCGCGGTGCGCATCTCTTCAGCAAGCAGTATCTTCATTTCCACCTCCCGCTTCTTCAGGAAAACTCGACATTATCCAAGGACCTTGCGCACCGTCTCAGCAAGCGCACCGGCTGTCTTCTGACACAGAGCATCGTCATCACACTCAACCATGACCCGTGCCTTCGGCTCCGTTCCGGAATAGCGCAGCAGCACCCTCCCCCGCGAGCCCAGCTCGCCGTGCGCCTGGCCAAGCGCCCGTTCGATTTCCGGCACTTCAACGAACGGACGCTTCGTTTTGACTGGAACATTGATCAGCACTTGAGGAAACCGCATAAATAACGACTGATAACTGGATAGGGGCTTTCCGCTGCGCAACAAAATAGCCAGAATCATCAGAGCTGTAAGGATGCCGTCCCCTGTCGTGTTGTGATCCAGAAATATAACGTGGCCTGATTGCTCACCGCCCAAGCTAAGTCCGCGCGCGAGCATCTCGGACAGCACATATCGATCTCCAACGTCAGAGCGGTAAAGACGGAGTCCGCGGTTCTCCAGCGCCTTTTCCAGCCCAAGATTGCTCATGATCGTACCAGCGATGCCGCCGCCCTTCAACAAACCGCGCGCGTGTAAATCAAACGCCGCCATGGCCAGCAGCAGGTCGCCATCCACCACTTCGCCCTTTTCATCGCAAAAAATCACCCGATCCGCATCACCGTCGAACGCGATGCCGCAATCCGCACCTTCCTCGCGCACCATGCGGGATATATTTTCTGGATGCAGGCTGCCGCAATTCGCGTTGATATTCTTGCCGTCAGGATGAATACCCGCAGCACTGATTGCCGCGCCGAGTTCGCCAAAAACCATAGGCGCAACACGATAGGCAGCGCCATTGGCGCAATCCAGCACGAGCTTCATACCATCAAGCTTGCATTCTCGCTCAACGCAGCTTTTCAGATACACGGTGTAACGTCCCACCGCATCATCGATGCGTGAGGCTTTGCCCAGGGATTCAGGCAGCGCGCGATGTTCGTCCAGGCGCCCCGGTTTCATCAAAGACTCGATCTCATCTTCGCGCGCATCGGGAAGCTTGAATCCGTCAGCGCCAAAAAACTTAATGCCGTTATCCGCGTAGGGATTGTGTGAAGCTGAAATCATCACGCCGGCATCGGCGCGCATGCTGCGCGTCATAAACGCCACACCAGGAGTAGGCAGCGGTCCAACAAGCAGCACATCGACTCCCATCGAAACAATTCCGGTCGCCAGCGCTGTTTCGAGCATGTAACCAGATACTCGCGTATCTTTGCCGATCAGCACCCGGTGCCGCCCTGCCGCCCGCTGGAATGCCTGTGCAGCCGCCCGGCCCAGGGCCATTACTGTTTCTGAGTCCATCGGCGCCACATTGGCTACGCCCCGCACCCCATCGGTTCCAAAAAGCCTACTCATTTTTCGTCACCAAAGTCACAGTCACTTCTGCCGGAACGGTTTTCAGCAGACGCACGTTTTTACCGAAATCGGCCGTCAAACCCACCCGGTGCTTGCCTTCGGGCAGAGCCCGGCCATCAGCAATCAAAAACATATTGCCCGCCGATAACTCCGCCAACTCTACTTCGGGCACCGAAACCGTCGCCGAAGCACGGGATGGCGCGACGGTAGCGGCAAAGCCATTCGCCGCCAGCACGCGAATACCGATATTCTCAAATACATGCTCCTTTCGCGCCGGTCCTACCCGAACTTCGACCTTAACTGTGCTGACACTAAGCCCCACCAATGGATCAGGCACTTGCAGCGAGGTCTCCAATCTTTCCGAAGCACGAAAATTCGAAACATCGACAGGATATGTAATTATCGAGCGCAGCTCCTCAATCCGGCTTTGCGGCCCGCGCACCAGCACTGTCGCCGGAAAAACATCAATATGATCGACTTCAAATCCCCGATCAGGACTGCCGACCTGCTGCACTTCCACCAGCAGCTCACGTTGGGCCACCGGTTCCGTCTTTATCGTTACACTTGCCGGCGTAATGCTCAGCACCTCCACTCCGGCAGGCAGCCGGAGCTGCTGCGGATCGAGAAAAGCGGTAAACTCCGAGGGGTTAGTCGTTGGCAAATCCACGCCGAACTTATTGTTCGAGCTGCGTACTTGCTCGACAAGCGGCCGCGGCCCGCGCACCTCAACGCGCACCGGGATGCCCTTCTCGCCCTTGGGAGGATCAACAATCATTCGCTCCAGCGGGAGATTCAGCACATCGACCATGGCTGGAATATTTACCGTAACCGCGTTTTCTGCGCTGTAAAAATAGGACTCAAGAAACAACGCCAGCAGCAGCGCGATAAGCATCAGCATCCAACGTTCTTTGGGCGATCGTTTAGCAGCCACGGCTTACCCCTTGATCCAACTAATACCGCGATGGGTCCGATTAATCGTTGTCACGGAACCCCTTTTGGCTGTCGCTTTCTTCATCAATAATACCAGTCAGATTCGAGACAACGCTGCGCGACTCCCCGCCGGAACGAAGTTTTTCTTGCGCACGTTTCTTCCGGTAGCGATGCGCGGTGAGTCGCGAGAGTGCATTGGCCAGCGTTTTTTCATCAAGATCCGAAGTGATTCTTCCTTCGCGGATCAAAGACACGGCGCCGGTCTCCTCGGAGATGACCACGACAACAGCATCGGTTCGCTCAGACAAACCGATTGCCGCGCGGTGTCTTGTCCCGAAGCTGCTGCTGATTGCCGGATTGAAGCTCAGCGGCAGCACCGCTCCAGCCGAGACAATGCGGTCGCCTTCGACAAAAACCGCGCCGTCATGCAGGGGGGATGTCGGCAGGAAGATGCTGACCAAAAGCTGGTGACTCACTACAGCATCGATGGGCACCGACTGCTCATAATAATCGTCAAGTCCGACATCACGACGCACGACGATCAGCCCGCCAATTCTTCTTGAGGACAGCTCGGCCGCTGCGCGCGCCACCGCGCGCACTGTCTTTTCATGCGCACCCGAAGTATCGCTGCCAAAACCCGGGATCAGCCCAACCTTGGTCAGCGCACGGCGGAAGTCGTCCTGGAAGACAATTATGACAACAACGATGACGGAGTTTAAGAAATTCTGAAGAATCCAGTGCAGCACTGACAGGTGCAGCTCCCGCGCCACAATATTAGCGAAGGCAATCACCCCTAAACCAATGAGCATTCGCTCGGCACGGGTTCCTCGCACCAGTACCAGCAAACCGTAAATCAGCGCAAAAACGACAATAACGTCGGCGCAAAGCCGCAGAAAGTCCCGCCAATCAAGCAGCGACCACTCGACGAAGGCCTTGACCATCATCAACCATTCCGGAATCGCATGCTCAACCATCAACTAAACAATTCCTTTTAGAAACTCAGTTTGCCGCCCCGGTTTGCGCTGCGCGACACTTGGCCAGTATCGCATCGACCTGAGACGCATCCAATGTTTCCTCTTTAAGCAGCGCCTGCGCCAGAGCATCCAAAGCATCACGGTTTTCGCGCAGCAAGTCCCTGGCACGTTCGAGCTGTGTCTGCACAATGCGCTTCACTTCCTCGTCTATTTTGTCTGCGGTAAGCTCAGAATAATCCCGGTGATGCACCAGTTCGCGGCCCAAGAACACCGCATCATCGCGGCGGCCGTACGACAACGGTCCCAGCTCTTCGCTCATGCCCCACTCACATACCATTTTCCGCGCAATGTCGGTTGAAGCCTGAATATCTGAGCGCGCCCCCGTCGTAATTTCACCGAAAACCAGCTCTTCCGCGGCCCGTCCGCCGAAGGCGATACATATTCTGTCGCACCAATACTGGCGCGAGTACGTATGCTTCTCGTCCTCAGGCAACTGCTGCATCAAACCCAAAGCTACCCCACGCGGCACGATTGTAACTTTGTGCACGGGATCGGTGTTTGGAATAAGCTTGGCCACCAGCGCATGGCCGGACTCATGATACGCGCTGTTTTCTTTTTCGCGCTGCGTCAGCACCATCGAACGGCGTTCGGTGCCCATGAGAATCTTGTCCTTGGCGTATTCAATGTGCGCCATGGTCACCGCCTCCGCGTCGTTGAGCGCCGCGTAGAGCGCTGCTTCATTGATTAAATTAGCCAAGTCCGCGCCGGAGAACCCGGGAGTGCCGCGCGCAATCGTCTCCAGCGAAACATCAGGCGCCACTGTGACTTTCTTAATATGGACATTAAGGATGGCTTCCCGTCCGCGGATATCCGGCAGCGGCACCACCACCGTGCGGTCAAAGCGTCCGGGACGCAGCAGTGCCGGATCGAGAACATCCGGACGGTTTGTCGCCGCCAGGAGGATAACTCCCTCGTTGCCCTCGAAACCATCCATTTCAACAAGAAGCTGGTTGAGCGTTTGTTCGCGCTCATCGTGCCCGCCGCCCAGACCCGCACCCCGGTGACGCCCGACCGCATCAATTTCGTCGATAAATATGATGCACGGCGCGTTCTTCTTACCGCGCATAAACAAATCACGAACGCGTGAAGCGCCAACGCCGACAAACATTTCAACAAAATCCGAACCTGAGATGCTGAAAAATGGCACTCCTGCTTCACCAGCGATCGCCCGCGCAAGGAGCGTCTTGCCGGTTCCCGGGCTGCCCACAAGCAGCACGCCTTTAGGAATCCTGCCGCCAAGCTTAGTGAACTTTTTTGGATCTTTCAGGAACTGCACTATCGCCTCAAGTTCGGACTTGGATTCTTCGATTCCGGCTACGTCTTCAAAGGTGACGCGGTTTGGGCCCTCCTCCATCAACCGCGCTTTGCTCTTGCCAAAGCTTAGTGCCTTGCCGCCGCCGATTTGAATCTGGCGCATAAAGAAAATCCACACCGCAATAAGCAGCAGCATGGGAAACCAATTGGCCAAGAGCAGCAAATACCACGATTCCTGTTCTTTAGGCCGACCATCAAAATGGATCTTTGCTTCGCGCAGCGCTTTAATCAGTTCATCATCATTGGCTGGAGGGTAAGTAACGAACTTGACGCCTTTCGGCCCGGCAAATGCCTGTTTATATTCGCCGAGGATCTCATCTTCCTTGATTGTGACCTTCTCAATCTGCCCCTGCTCAATTGCATCGCGAAATCGTGAGTAGGATATTTCCTCCGGCCGCTTCTCCTGACGCCCGAAGACGTTATAAAGAAGCATCACCATTATAATCAGGAAAATCCAAAGCGCGGCGTTTCGAGAAAACTGATTCAAATTGTCTTAAACTCCAAAGCTAAAATACGTTGGACGGTTTGGTTCCTCGAACTAAACAGCTCTCAGTTTTTCTATTCTGGTGCGGCAAGCGTGTTCATCATCGAAAGAACCTTTAGGAAAAGTACACTGTTCTTGATGCTCTCTCAAGTGCAAAATCCGACACATTTGATTGTTTAATCGAGCTCCCGGAATTCAAGTTCGAGCACAGACTGGGTGTCTCTCCGAAGCGGCGCCGCGTTGGAGCGCGCTATTCCAGGCACCCAGATGATCCGGCCCGCAAACTCTACGATGGGCACTGCACACCTCAAATACGGCGCTACGGCCTGCTCCTGAAAAAGCTTTTTGACCTTGCGCCTGCCGCGCCGCCAGACGTCCATGGCGTCTCCCGGCTGAAAGAACCGCACCGTAAGTGATTCAGCGTTAAGTGTGCGCCGGTCAAAAAAACATTTTGCATGCCGCAAGCTGCCGCGTCCATGAACACGGACTTGCTCGATAAGTTCGTCTGCCCGACCCGGCGCAAGCTCAACAAGGCGTGCCGTCAGACTGGTGCGCAGCGCTGGCGTAAACTGAAACTGCAGTTCCCCCGGTACGCCAAGAGTTCTGCTGTCACGAGCTGTTGGCTGACGCCGCACCGCTTCCGGCAAAGTTTCCCGCACAAAACACACCTCATCCTCTCGGCGAATATGGCAGGAAATGCCAAAACCAAGATTCAGGCAGCGCTCCTCAGATGCCGCGGACGATATCAGCTCTGCGGCACGGCGCAGCTGCGCGTATCCCAGTTTAAGCGCATCATCTCCTAGTTGTTTTTGCGCAAGCAAACACACAAGCCGCCAGCGGTACGGCACCGGATAACTAGTCAACCACCTGGCGAAGTCCCCCGGGGGGCATGCGGCGAACACGCGACGAACCTCGTCCCAAATCATCGCTTCATCTTCGTTGAGCCGCGCCGCGCAAACTGCCAAACCGCGGATAATATTAGGATTAACCCGTTTTTTTAGCAGCGGCAGAAGATCGCGGCGAATCAAATTTCTGCTCCGGCGCAGGTCGGCATTGCTGGAATCTGTGACAAAATCAAGATTGTGCAGCGCCAGATATGCGTCAATTTCCTCCTTGGCGGCATAAAGCAGGGGCCGTACTAGGCGGCGCTCACGGTCAAAGCTCGCGATCGATTGCGCGCTGCGCGCGAGCCTGCCGGACAACACCCGGAAGAGCAGCGTCTCTGCCTGGTCCTGTTCGTGATGCGCTGTGGCAATAACATGGGCGTTCTGTTCGCGGCGCACTTCTTCGAGAAGCCGGTAACGTATTGCGCGCGCCCACGACTCGATATTTTCCTCTGCCGGACGCTGCGGCGCCTGGCGCACGTCAAGCGGCAGCCGTAGACATTCGCGCACGAGCGCGCATACCGCCTGCTCTTCGGCAGCGCTTTCCGCACGCAGACCATGGTTGAAATGGCAGACCAGCAGCCTTAAGCCCTCGGCGCAGGCGAGCTGTCTAGCGCATGCAACAGCACTTGCGAGTCCGGCCCTCCCGAGAAA
>JAKPSH010000230.1 GCA_029555385.1 Pseudomonadota bacterium | reverse complement strand
GTACAGCGATTTGGAGCACCGTGATATTTGGGAGTACGAGCTAGCGCTTAGTGCTGAACAGCGCCGGCGTGTTCTGACCCATCTGTGGGAGCTCGGCCACACATATTTTGATTATTTCTTTCTTGATGAAAACTGCTCGTTCCATCTGCTTTCGCTTTTGGATTATGCCCGGCCCGAGCTGGAATTAAGCAGCCGTTTCCCGCTTTGGGCAATCCCGGCGGATACGGTGCGGGCGGTAAATGAAGCGCCCGGGCTGGTGCGCTCCGCTGTCTTTCGCCCGGCAAGCGCCACGGTCATTCGCCGGAGAATGTCGCTTCTTGGAGAAGATGAGCAGACGCTCGCTTACCGGCTCGCGCTTGGCGCAGAGAGTCCGGATGCAAATTCATGCAAGGTGTTAGAAGAAGATAACCGCGCCCGGGTGTTTGAGCTTGCCATTGCGTATTTGGACTATTTGCGGCTGAGCGGCAAAGGCCCGCAAGAGGCACGCCCGGATGTGTCACGCAAGCTGATGATCGCGCGAAGTGAAATTGCAGCGGCGCTTGAACCAGTCGAGGTTATGCCTCCGGCAGTGCGCCCTGAGCAAGGGCATCGTACCGCCCGCGCCGCACTGGGTGTGGGCCGGAGGGGCGGCGCGTGGTTGTCGGAAGCCAAACTCCGCCTGGCCTATCATGATTTGCTCGATGCGCAGGATGGCTATGCCGAGGGTTCGCAGCTTAATTTCTTTTCTGCGGTGATGCGGCAGCGCGAGCAGGACAAGCTCAAGCTGGAGAGCTTCCACCCGCTGGAGATAGTTTCACTGTCGCCGAGAGATCTTTTTATACATCCTTGGTCCTGGAATTTTTCTTCGGGAGTCGAGAGGAGGCGCATAGACGGTGAAGCGGGCAAACTTGCCGGAGTGTTGCGCGGTGGTGCGGGTGCTGCATTTAGGCCTGTTTCGCGGCTGCTTGTTTTCTCACTGCTGGATGCGGCATTGGAATACAGTCCGGATTATGAGCAGAGCGAGTGGGCAGGGGGCCTTGGCCCGTGGGCCGGGATAATCGTTGATTTCACCGAGCGGCTGCGTCTTATGCCGCAAGTCCGGGTGATGCGCTTCGGCGTCGGCAGGGAATACGACAGCCTGCGCCTTGGCGCTGACGCGCGCTTAACGCTGAGCAGGAACAACGCGCTTGTCTTTAGTTCTGCGCGAACGGGTGAATTCGGCAGCTACGCCAATGAGTGGCTCCTTGGGTGGCAATTGTACTTTTGAGAGTGTTTAATAACTCTATTGCGGAGGCCTGCTAATGTTCAAGGGCCTATCTCGGGGCTGATCTAGGTCTGAAATAAGCGAATAAATCACCGCAGCCGGAATTCACGCGGAAAGTCATTGAATAACGCATATTTTTGGCATCACCCAGGTGAAGGCCGGCCCAGTGCCGTGGCGGTACAGAGAATGACGCTGCCGGGTGCTGAAGGCGTGCCGCCGCCCGCCTACAGAACTCGGCTTGCAGGAATCCGAGAAATTTCGATATACCAAGCCGCACGGCAAGCCGATGGGCCCCACTCCACCCCCGCCCCGGCGCATAAGGTGAGGCCTTCAACCCCCGGCAGCGTCATTCTCTGCACCGGAGTCGAACTGGAGCAAGTACGCTGCGGCCTCTCTTGGATGTCTTTCAATATGTCTGCATACCTGAATTTCATGCTCTGCTTTAGCTGAGGGAATAAAGGCTTGAGAATGCCTTGCGATATGTTGAATATCTTACATTAAATAATCAAAGTTAGCGGAGCTGCTAAGTATGCCGTGGTAACGCCCAGAGCGATGCTGCCGGGTGCTGAAGGCATGCCCTTTTTGCGCCGGGGAGGCCGTGGGGCGGGCCGGCTGGTGGAAATGCGCTTGCCTGGCCGTAGATAGATTGGTCAGCCCGGTAGCACTTGCTGCAAGCGCAGTTCTGCAAGCCGGCGGCGGCGCGCCTTCAGCACCCGGCAGCATCGCTCTGGGCGAAGCCTCTGGTGTGCCGCCAAGACTATATTTATTCGCTAATTATCGGTCTAGGCTGCCGCGTGGATAAAGCTTTTTCAGGAACCGCATTGCCGTGGTAGAAGATTAGCGGTTAGTTCTAATCAGCCTTTACCTACTTATGCCGGGACATAACGCGTTGCACAATTCTGACCGCCCCATCCTTCTCGGTGTCTTCTTTGTCGCCTTGGCCACGGTGATGTTTGAGATCCTGCTCACACGCATTTTCAGCGTGACGATGTGGTACCATTTCGCCTTTTTCTGCGTGTCGGTAGCCATGTTCGGCATGACCGCCGGGGCGGTGATTGTCCAGGTGCGGCCGCTCTGGTTTGACGCGCCGCGTGTTTACCGGAGGATGGCGCAGAGCAGCTTCTTTTTCGCCGTGTCTCTGCCGCTTGCGCTGCTGATGCATCTCAGCATCCCTATCGTTTTTGAGCCCAGTTCCGTGACGGTTTTTGCGCTGCTGATTACTTATCTTGTTGTCGCTGTGCCGTTTGTCTGCAGCGGGGTGTGCATCTGTCTTGCTCTGACGAAATGCGGCGCAGAGGTGAGCCGGGTTTATGCAGCGGACCTGGCCGGAGCTGCCGCAAGCTGTATTTTTGCCGTGGTGCTTCTTAAAATCTTTGATGGGCCGAGCGCGGTTGTCCTTGCCGGAGTGTTTCCAGCGGCGGCTTCATTCTTGTTTGCCGGAGTGAATGGTGACGCCGGACAATCCCGGCGCGGTGCCGTGCTTGCCGCCGTTCTGCTGCTGTGCGGCATGGTTAACG
This sequence comes from Pseudomonadota bacterium, assembly GCA_029555385.1. GTDB lineage: Bacteria > Bdellovibrionota_C > UBA2361 > SZUA-149 > SZUA-149 > JAKPSH01. Next base: position 3,505 of record JAKPSH010000230.1, on the reverse strand, counting down.
GTGTATTGGCCCGGGCACAGATGCCGTTTCTGCGCCTGCAATGGGTGAAAGGGCGGATGGAGAAGCCGCTTGTGTACGAGCAGTGGAATTCTTTTTCCCGGATTGCGGTATGGAAGACGGGAGGTGAGCCGGCCAGCGCTGGGTTCAGCAGCGAGCTTGCGCCGGGCCAGTCTGTAGGGCAGATGCAGCTTGAAATCGACGCCCAGGCATCGACAGTGCTCACGGCATTTGACGGAGACTTGGCGCCGCTTGAGTTTTTACGAAGCGATGTGACCAATGTTGTGCATGCGCTGAAGAGAAATGCGCGGGTATTCGTCATTGGCAGCGGGGGAGGGCGCGATATTCTTTCTGCTTTGGTGTCTGGCCAGCGCGAAATAACGGGAGTCGAAGTCAACGAGGATATAATTGCCACCCTGAATGAAAGGTTTGGCGAGTTTACCGGCCATCTCGATAAATTGCCTAATGTGAAATTCGTGGCTGACGAAGCACGAAGTTTCCTGCGCCGCGCGCGCGCAAAATATGATGTGATTCAGATTTCATTGATTGATACCTGGGCGGCTACGGCGGCCGGGGCGCTGAGCTTGACGGAAAACTCGCTTTATACGGTTGAGGCATGGCGTGAGATGCTTGAGCATCTGGCGCCGGGGGGTGTGCTCAGTGTTTCGCGCTGGTACTCCCATGATAACCCGCTTGAGATTTACCGGACCTTATCTCTGGCGCGAAGTGCTCTGGAGAGTCTGGGCGCGGAGGATCCCGCGAAGCAAATAGCCGTGGTGACGAACATCAACGAGCATTACCCGCCGCATTATAACGGCATTGCGACAGTTTTGGTCAGCCGTGACCCATTTCCCCCGGAAGCGCTTCAGGCGCTACGGGCGGCAGCGGATAAGTGGAAGTTCACCGTTCTGGTCAGCCCGGAAACGGCAGCAAACGCCGTTTTTCGCGCGCTGGCTTCCGCTGACGATCTGCGACCCTTAAAAGAGCAAGCGCCGTATAATCTTGAGCCGCCGACAGATGACCAGCCGTTTTTCTTCAATATGCTCCGCTTTTCCGATTTGTTTAAGAAGCGCAGCGTTGCTGCGCGGCACTTGGATAACAATGCCAAGGCGGCGGGAGTGTTGTACTTGCTGCTGCTGGTTACTGTTGTGCTCAGCTATTATGTCGTTGTTGCGCCGCTTCGTGCGGCAGGCAGTCCCGGTCGAGCGCCCGGGTTTCGTCCGCTCAGCGCGTACTTCATCTGCATTGGCCTGGGCTACATGCTGATCGAAATTGCGCTCATCCAGCGGCTTACGGTGTTCCTTGGGCATCCTGTGTATGGTCTTGCCGTAGTTCTTTTTACACTGCTTCTTGCAAGCAGCATCGGCAGCTTCGGCGCAAAAGCGCTGTGCGGGAAAAATGGAATGCACAGAGTGTATGCAGTCTTTGTGCTTTTGCTTGTACTGCTTGCTATTTCGTCGGCATTCATGCTGCCCGTGATCGAGCATTTTCGACGGGCAGACACCTGGCAAAGGCTGCTTGCGGCAGCCTCGTTGTCTTTGCCGCTTGGCTTGTGCATGGGGGCGCCGTTTCCCTTCGGTATGGCGCTTGCTCAGCGACGGTCTGCGGCGTTTACTCCGTGGTTCTGGGGCATTAATGGTGCAGCCTCCGTTGTGGCTTCGGTGCTTGCCGTAGTTGTATCGTTAAGCTGGGGCATCAGCGCTGCCTTTTGGGCCGGGGTGCTGTGTTATGCCGGCGCATTTTCTGCGCTGGCCGCAGCAGCGAAAGAGACTCGCGTGGAAGCATGAGAAAAAATGTCATCCGGACGTTCCTTTGGGCGGCCTTGTGCGTTTTTTTGCCCGGATGCACAGGCTTGTTTTTCTACCCCCAGCAAAAACACGTGTTGACCCCCGCGGACCTTGGTCTCAACTACGAGAGCATTTATTTTGAAAGCGCAGACAAGACGTTGCTCCACGCGTGGCTGCTTAAGGCGCAGGGAGCGCCGCGCGGCACGGTCGTGTTTTTGCACGGCAACGCCGAGAATGTCAGTACGCACATTGCCAGCGTCTATTGGCTGCCGCAGTACGGGTATCATGTGTTTATGCTGGATTACCGCGGCTACGGCAGGTCGGCGGGGCGTGCGGAAATCAATGGCATTCATGAGGACGCCGCGGCAGCGATACGCTACGTCCGGGAGCGAAGTGAACTGCAAGTGCTGCCGGTGGTTCTTTACGGCCAAAGTTTGGGCGGTGCTGTCGCTCTTTATGCGGCGGCTGACCCAGTGAACAAGAGCGGTCTTGCTGGTGTGATTGCGGAGAGCGCTTTTTCCGGGTACCGCGAGATCGTCAAGGAGAAACTCGCATCAACTTGGCTTACCGTGCTGCTCCAATACCCGTTGGCGTTGCTTTTCGAGGATTCCTTCAGCGCCGCAGGATTTGTGGCAGAGATTTATCCACTTCCCGTGCTTTTTATCCACGGGACAAACGACAAGATCGTTTCTGCTTCTCATTCAAGTGTTCTTTACCGGGCAGCTAAGGAGCCTAAAGAACTATGGTTAATCCCCGGGGGTGGGCATATCGGTGCGGGCGGCTTTCGCGAATACCGCCGCAGATTGGTCGAGTTTCTGGGCTCGATTACCCATTTGTAGAGAAACCGATCAGCTTCTGCTGGGCTTATAGAGTCGGCTCGAATCTTGGGTTTGCCGGGAGAAAATGTTTGCTTGAAGAATCAATTCGACTGCGTGATAATGCGAGAGTTCCGTCCTCAAAGTGCTTACGGGGATAATGAGTGACAGAGAGCATTCCACGGCCCCCCTACCTGGCGGCATGTTTATGCCGCGCGGCTCTGTTTTTGTCGAACTGGCCGTCACCATTATCCCGTTTATCATGCTGGTGCTTGTTTCAATGCAAGGCGCGGTAATTGGTCTTACGTCCTTGTCGCTTTATTATTCAACGACCCGCGCCGCGAGGGAAGCGTCCCTTTTCACGGCAGACAGCGCGGCAAACCGGGTTGCGGCGATAGTTGCTATTGTTACTGGATACGCTGGGGGTCTTGGCGTCGATACTTCCGATCTGACAGTTACTGTATGTCCGCTGCTCAATCCGGGTTGTCCTGGACAAGATCCGGCAGGCGGGAACCAGTATTTCGTGATCAGTGCAAGAAAGCCGCTGAGGTTTTTTCTTGGTTTGGGCTCAGTCACGATCGGCGCAAAAGCAGTTTCGCGCAATGAACCGGTATGACTTGGGCTGCCGGGGATAACAGGACGGCTAAGTTGGATATTATGGCAGAACGTGGTTTGGCGATTGTGGAATTTGCGCTGATCGTGCCTTTGCTTATTGTCTTGGCCTGTCTAGTCTTCGAAGGAGGACGTGCGCTGCAGGATCAACACGCAGTGTTGTCGATGGCACGCGAGCTTGGCAACACTGCTTTTCGTCAATGTCCTGATTTTACTGACGCTGCCTTAATGAATAACTGTTTAAGCGAAGTGGGAACCAGAGTTCTTGCTTACGCTAATGCGCAAGGACATCCG
>JAKPSH010000225.1 GCA_029555385.1 Pseudomonadota bacterium | reverse complement strand
GTGATGCCACAAATATGCGCCATCCAACAACTTTCAGGGGGAGTTCCGGTGCGGCAGATGCCGTTAATGACATCGCGATTTTACGCCTACCCCCAGGCCGGCGTAAAACCCACGTTGCATCTCCCAATTGTTCAATTGTAGGCTCAGGAAATGGCAGCGAACACAGAAAACGTCGAAATCAGATGTCTTCAACCGGAAGACATCGAACAGCTTGCTAAGCTTCAACTGAGAGTATTTGCCAGACCTCGCGAACTTGACGAAGTCATTGCCCATCTGCGCTGGAAGTATTACGCAAATCCCGCCGGAGAGGCGATTGGCGTCGTCGCAGAAGCTGACCATAAGCTGGCTGGAGTAGTCTCCTCGATTCCGCTGGCGATTAATTCAAACGGTAATCCAGAAATCTTCCACCTGGGAGCAAGCACAGCAGTCGATGAATCATTTCGCGGCGGCTTCGTGCTGAGCCAGCTGTTTAAGGAATTTTATGCTGAACATAGGCGCCGTGGGACAAGGGCAATTTTCGGCTTTCCCAATCGCGCAGCGTATACAATCGGCGAACGAAGATTTGCTTATCAACAATTGCTCCGGATCTATGATTTTCATATTCCGCTGCGTTATAGCACCTTAGCCAGGCGGTTTTCGCTGCCCGGCAAAACCCCCGTTCTCCTTCGCGCATGCAATAAAATTGCGCAAAGCATGCTCCGATCTCTGGACTTGGTTCGTCCGTTCAGTTTTTTACAGCAGGGCAGACTGGCGATTACCGAAGTGCGGGAGGTCTCTGCCGACTATTCCAATTTTTGGTTTGATGCTGCACCTTCCTTAGAGAACGCTGTTTTTCGTGATCAACAATATGTAGTATGGCGATTCTTTCAAGAACCTTATGCGCATTACCGGTTCTTTGAAGCTCGCCGCGCAGAAGAGCTTATCGGTTACTTTGTGTTGGCCCCGGGGTCCGTGGTGCGCGTGATCGACTTCTGCACAAAGACACCGTCACTCTATGCGGAGGATCTTTTTTGGTGTCTGCTAGCTGTGGCCTCAAACCTTCCCGGAGCACAAACGCTGCGCTTTATCATCAGCGACAGCCGCATTGAGGAATTAATTTGCTCGGTTGGGGCGCAGTGTCCAAACTTTTCCTTTTTTTCCTGGGTAAGATTCGATCAGGACCCAGATTTGAATCGTTTTACCCGGCCCGATAAGTGGTACATTTCCGCCAATGAATACGGCCTAGGCTAAGGAACTTACTTCCTATGTGGACTGTGCGCTGCTTCGAACCGCAGGATTGTGCAAGACTCAACGATCTCTATAACACTGTCTTTCGCGGTTCACGCACAATCGAACGCTGGAAGTGGAAATTTCTCGACTCGCCGGCTGCTGGAGAAGGGCCGCCAATAGTTGTTGCAGAATCTGATGGACAACTGATCGGAGCATACCCGGCGATAACCTCCCTATTTAAGGCATCGGGATCAATCATCCGGGCAGCACAGCCCGTCGATAATGCTATTCTGCCGACTTTCCAGGGCCGGGGAATTCAGCGCGCAATGTGGAATCTCTGGATAAAAGAAGCCGCGCGCCAGGGGTTTTCGCTATGCTGGGGTTTTCCCAACCCAGCAGCATTTCGCATCGGCATTAGAGTTTTGAAATATATCCCCGTGGCAGCCGCCTCGGTCATGAAGTTCGATTTGGAGCAAGGAGTAGTAAGAAAGCTTCAGCGCAAGCTTAGCCATCGAGTTTCGCGGGTATGCGGTTTGGGCGCTTTGGCGAGAACCATTACCTCAAATGGGAAGAAATTGAAGCTTCGACCATTAGAGCGTTTTGACGAGCGAGCGGATCTTCTGCTTCAAGAAAGTGCAGGAAAGTCCAGATTTGGCGTGTTTCGTGATCATTGTTATCTCAACTGGAGATACTTCACTATGCCGCAGAGCGCGTTCACCGGTTTTCAGCTCGAAAGCGAGAAAGAATTGATAGGTTACATTATTCTGCGCACGAAAGTTGAGAACCGAAATGTCATCGGCTATATTTACGATCTCACGTCGGTCTGCCCCGAAAAATACGGCGATATCCTGTTGTCGGCAGCAATAAGGTTCTTTCTCAATCGCAGCGCATGCAAAGTGAGGTCTCTTACGTGGCCGCATGACCCGGCCTTTCCCTGCCTGGAAAGTTGGGGATTCAGCGAAGAGGATCTACAGCCATTTTCTCTCATCATTTACCCCCTGAGTGACATACCGGATCGGGATGCACTGAAAGATATAAAGAACTGGAATGTATGCTTAGGCGACACGGACCTGTAATAGCGCATCAGGCGGACTGAGGCAGCTTGTGAACATCAGCGCGGATAGAATATTGCTCATTACTCTCGCAGCAATCGCGGCGGTCAGTCTTTGTTACGTGCTCTACCGCGTTGTTTGCTCCTTGTTGTTCCGCCTAAATCGCTTCTTTCGTGTGCAGATTATCGAAAACCCGCGCTTTCAATTGTTTGGAAAATATTATTCACGTCTTCCAATAACAGAAAACCTTGTCGCGCTTACTTTCGATGACGGACCATATGAGCCCTATACCACAAAACTGCTTGGCGTGCTGGACGATCATCAGGTTAAAGCGACCTTCTTTTTTGCCGGTCTTCGCATTGAGCAGTATTCAGAAGCAGCAAAAGAAGTGTGCAGGCGAGGCCATCAGATCGGCAATCACTCATATTCTCACCATCGCCTCGTTGGCCGCTCGCTGAAATTTATCCGTTCAGAAATTGAAGCAACAGATCGATTGATTCGAGCCCTGGGGGTCACCGACGAGATCCCGTTTCGCGCTCCATATACCGCAAAATTTCTTACACTTCCGTATTTTCTGACCCGGACAAAAAGACTTCATATTTTGTTTGATACGGCACCAATGCCACGCGACACCTGGGGCGCCCCGGTGGAGGCCGTTGCCGCAAGCATCGCGCAGCAAGCACGTCCCGGCTCGATCATTGCTCTGCATGATGGCAATTTGAAAGCCGGTCTTTGGATTGCCAACTATACCGATGCCGTGATCCGTGATTTAAAAAAGAAAGGCTTCCGTTTCTGTACAGTCAGTGAGTTAATTAATGCGAATCGTAATTAAATCATGATGCGCGCATTGTTTTTCGCACCCAGTTAGATGGACTACTCTTAGATGCTTCTTCCGCAGCAATTCTTTCCCGCGCTCTATCACTTGCGTTCTGCCGTGCATAAGCAAAACGCGACTGACGATGTTATCGGGCTGCTTGAAAACTATATCCGTTGGTGTTCTCGATCCGCAGCACATATCGCCCTTGGTTATTCATTGATCGGCGGCCGAAATGAACCGGCCCCCGCCAGTCTGGCCGAAGCACAGCTTGCCTATCGCCAGGAGTGGGCATTTGCGCTCCGCTTGAGCGGCATCATGCAGGAACTGACGGACGCCCTGGGCGCCGTAGAGAATAAACGCTGGGCATTTGTTGGAACACCCGCCTGGCTGCGCTACGGCAAACCGGGAAATGTTTTTGGTTCGGAAGGCTATTTACGGATCCTGGCTGCCGATGCGGAGTTTTTTCTCGATGCGCGAAAGCACTTATTTGCTCAAGGCTTTCGTTTCATTGAGGCGGACGTTTTCACTTGGCGGCGGTTTCTTAATTACCGGCATCATGCTCTTCTTCTCCGGAACGAGTTCGTCGTAGACCTTTCCTTAAAGCTCCACTGCTGCTTCGCCGCTGACTTTAGTTCCACGTCAACTGCATGTTCGACAGAACTCTTGCACACAGACGGCAGGCAGCTTCCGGTGCTTAATGATGAATACGAAATGGTTTATCTGCTGCTGCTTGGTTATGAAATGCTTTGCTTCGGCATTCCCGCACACAACACGGCCATCAAAACATTTCTGCTGCTCAATGCGGCAGCACATAAAATAGAATGGGACCGCTTTTTTGAAGCACGAAGACGCGAATATACGGAAAGGCTCTGTAAGGTGTTTTTGTTTGCGGTCATCTCACTTTTTGACTGCCTTGATGATTTCCCGATGCTCGGCAAACATCTTGCCGCCACCCCGGAGGCACTGGTGATGACAAAGCAGCTCGCCGGACAAAGCAGTAATCCGGAGCGCTCAGGCCTGCCGGCCCGGTTGGCACGTTACTTAAGGAACGCACCTGTCATCTCCCGGCGCGGGATCAATGATGTCGTTCGGTCGTGTTGGCCGGAAGATGTGTTCCAACGCTATCGTGTGCGTGCTTCGCGAAGGATCTTGAACAGAGCTTCATGACCACGCGCAACATCAGATGAAAGATTTTTATCGTGAAGGCGGCGTTTAATAAGCACATCAGTAACGACCGCACTGCAAACCATCGCCTTCTGCACCCGCACAAGCCATTCTAAATCTTCGCCTATCCGGTAAGCCTCGTTAAAGAGGCCAATCCTGTCAAACACGGAGCGTTTAACAATCATTGAACTGACGAACCCCATCCGCGGCGCGAGCAATTCGGGGCGGGTCAACTCAGGTGTCACAATCTTTCCCGGCTCCAGAAAACTGCGTATGCGTGCGAAGACAACTTCCAGCCGGTGCTCCTGCAAAAAGAGCTCCATTTGCGCCTGCAGCCGGTGCGGCAGGCAAATATCGTCCGCATCGTGAAACGCCACATAATCCGCCCGGCACTGCTTAATACCGAAATTGCGCGCCGCAGCCGGACCGCTGTTTAGCTGATAGAAATATCGCACCTCGGGATATGCGGCAGCTACGGCTGCGGTGCTATCCGTCGAACCGTCGTCTACAACAATCACTTCCAGCGGACGATACGTCTGCTGCAAGATGCTCGTTAAGCCCTCCGCCAGATAGCCGGCGGCATTGAAGGCTGGAACAACAACGCTGACTAGCGGATTACTGCGCATCACAGTCGTGCCTTAAGTCACCGAGACAAAGTGAGCGGATAATTGATGCCGTCTGTTGCCGGTCGCTTCCGCAAAACAGAGAACAACAAGGCACTGTCTCGACCAGCTTGCGCATTTTTTTCAACAGATCAGCGCTATCGCCCGGCGCGTGAAGCAAAGTACTTGGCGCCAACGCTTTAAGTGCCGTAATCGGCCCCGCCTTTTTTAGCTGACTCCGGCCATCAGCAACTACCGGAATAACGATGGCGCGCAAAGGAAACTGATGGCAAAGCATATTCTTCAGTTTTGGATAGAAAAAAATTTGATGCTTATCATCCTCGTTAGCAGTGTCTCCGGTCAAGCCGGACTGAACAAAGGGAAACCGGCACAAATCCTCACGCACTAGACGGGCCGTGTTATACACCGAATACACAATAGGCAATCCTGAGGTGCTTACCAGCACAGAGTCATCACCGGCATAACCCAAACCAGCCTGAGCTGCGCTAAGCGCACAAGTAGTTTTTCCAGCTCTACTTTTACCGGCAAAAATAATTCCGCCGGATGAACTGCCCACAGCTCCGGCATGAAGCAAGCAGATGTCTTCGCTTTGAAAAAACCAGGAGAGCAATATGCGCAAAGGTGAACATATTCGCTCAATGGGGATGCGGCGAGCTGCGGAGCGCAGCTCGCACCAGACGATTGCCTGGCGGGCCGATGCATCGAATATGCTGATTTCGGATATCGTTCGATCTACGCAAAAGGCAACCTTGATCTCCCTCGTTTGATAAAAAAATACGGGAAAAGATTCTTCAACGGCGTGTGCATAGTTTACGGAAACGTGTGAGCTTAAAACTTCTTCCGGAGGATTTGTCAGACTGGAGTCAACAATATTCACTTGCAGGTCGCTGCCCCCACTTTCTTCGGTTAGCAGATGCGAAAGTGCCGGCAGAATCAGCCGTTCGGCACAATGGCTGAAAAAGCGGAGGCATATGCGCTTGGATCCGATATGAAGACCATGGCTTGCCGCTGCGGCCGAGCTGCCTGTAAAACTCGTCAACCACGCCAGCGTTTGCTCTACTAGTTTGCCTGGCGGCAGCACCGGTGTGTCTGCAGAATACATCTCACAACTTATTGCACTGGTTCGATTGTCTGGTCGGTAAATTCGTGAATTGGATCAGCCAGCAGCAACGCTTCCATATCGGTAAACTTCTGAAATGCCGGTTTCATATAACTCCCGTCCGGCGAAAAGCCGCCGAGGACCGATTCATCAATTTGCTCGATAAAAGCATTAGCCGGCTGCGCACATGGTCTGATTAGTTTTTCCTGCACTAGCTCCGCAATAAAAGCGTCAATATCAGACGCAACTCGCCGTGTATCGCAATTACCTTGGTTGACAATTAATGCGCTGATTTTTTCTACAGAAAGCCCGTGGAGCAGCAACTGCCAAATAAAAGAACCAATCCCCTGCAATGTAAAGTAATGCCCAACCTCTAAGTTAACGATCAAGGTCTCACCATTGACGGTTTCACTTAAGATTTTCTTATTGAAAAGTTTATATGATTGGTTGGTGTTCATAATCCATCGCCGCACTGCGTACATCAAGGTTTAGCTATATCACTAGCAAACAGCAGTCACAATAGGCAACCGGGCAGGGGAACTTCTTGTTCAGTGAAGAGCTGGCATCTGTGTTTGCGCATAGATTATTGGCTGGGATCGGCTATACTATCGCAGAGCAAATGCAAGTTTCTTGAATTAACGTAAAATATGCAAAAAATGCCGCGTAGTTTATCTGTAGTCGTACCCGCCTATAATGCCGCGAGCTACCTTGAAGAAGCTCTGGAAAGCATTCTTAATCAATCGCATCCTCCAGATGAAGTACTCGTCGTCGATGACGGCTCCGAGGATAACACGGTCAGCATTGCCGCCCGGTTCCCTGCTCCAGTCCAGGTGCTTCAACAAGCAAAAAAGGGGCCCTGGGCAGCGCGCAACTTTGCTGTTGAGCGGGCTGCTGGCAGCATTTTGGCTTTTGCAGATGCGGATGATATTTGCGAATGCATGCGGTTTGAGCTTCAGCTTAATGCACTGAGCACAGCAGATTCGCCCGCTCTGGTCTTTGGTCATATGGAGGAATTTCTTGACCGAAGCAGGTGCGGTCTACAATCAGCCCCATCAGCGACAACGCGAGTTGTCCCGGGACTGTGCCCGGGCACGATGACGCTGACACGAGCCAGTTTTGACCGGTGCGGCCCATTTCCAACGCAATATAAGGCTGCGGGCTTTCTCGCATGGTATATGCGCGCGAAGGAAAAGGGGGTGGATACAATCATGTTGAACGAAATCGTTTTGCGCCGGAGGATTCACAACGCAAACAGCGGGCTTTCTGAAAATGACTCCACCCCATCGTTTGAATACATTCAAGTATTGAAAAGCGCACTTGAGCGATCACGATCAAAGCCGTAATCACGGTTCTTTGAATAATCGGCATTGCCGCTCTATTCATTTGCAACAGGTACTGGTTTTACGATCCGGCGCAGTATCGAGGCCATAAGGGAGCTAGATTCGGACAGCCCCCACCGGAACCTGAGGTAGTCGATAAATGGCATCACCGGCGCACTGCCGGAATCTGGCCCGCTAGTTCGCCAATACGATGATAAGAGCGCGGCAAGCCTTCGTCCGGGAACCCATGCTGAACGCTGGGCATACGCGTCAAAGCGCTCGGTTATCGCAAGCCTTGACCGTGCCAACAAAGCTTTGCTTTCCTGCGGAATTTCGATGTCGAGGTGCGTCTCCAAATAAGCAAACGCTTTTTGCAGAACAAGGATTGTTCTCGACTGTTCTGCCAATTCGCAAATCCGGTCCCAATGCAAATGACCGCCGCATTTGCCAAGGATGAGTGCGGCATCAAGCATCCAGTGCCATTCGTATCCGAGAGCGTAGTTTCCATGAATACAGGCATGAAAAAACATATCTTCCGGAGATAATACATTGAGCGTCAGATTGCCGATCTGCACCGTTACGCTGTTGGTCCAGAGCGCCTGGTCAAAATCAGTACGCCGCCAAAAGAAAGTTGCATGCCAGTGCAAGTCGATAACACTGCCGGCCGGGCCGCGATAATGATAAGCATGATAAGCTAGTTGATTCTCTTGCGGGACTTTTTCAAGCGT
>JAKPSH010000212.1 GCA_029555385.1 Pseudomonadota bacterium | reverse complement strand
CCGCTTGGGCGGATGCTTGTGCGCACTTGACCTTGAATAATTCCGGCGGCATCGGCATAGCGCAGCTCGACATCGAGGGGGATCGCCAGCAGATTAATTACCGTCGATATGTTTACCTGGCCGAGAAATCCGTTTGCTCCGACGCACGCCGAGCGCGGAAGCTTTTCCAGAGCGCAGTCGGCTGTCTGTCCGGAAGGGCAGCCGCCTGAGTCGCCAGCTCCGCAATCGATCTTAAGATCCCCGTCTGAGTCTTCCTCCTCAAAGCCGCAGCCGCACTGACCGGCTTCGACCTTTTTTGCATCGTTCGGACACTGATCCAGACAGTCCGGCGTTCCATCGGCATCGCTGTCGGTGTCCAAGGCCCGGCAGCCGCAGGCGCCTGGCGCGGCTTTCGCGGGGTTCTCCGGGCACTGATCGAGGCAGTCTGGCCGGGTGTCGTTGTCGGAATCGCTGTCCGCGATGCCGCAACCGCAGGAACCTGGTTCAGTCTTCAGTGCGTCATCCGGGCATAGATCGGTGCAATCAGCAGAACCGTCTCCGTCACTGTCATTTTCCGGAGCGCCGCAGCCGCAAGCACCAGGGTGGGTTTTCGCTGGGTCTGCCGGACACTGATCGAGACAATCGGGTTGGCTGTCGCCGTCGGAGTCTGTATCGGCCACGCCGCAGCCGCAGGCGCCTGGTCCGGTCTTTGCGGGATCGTTCGGGCATGCATCATGTGCTTCACAGCCGTTGTCGGGATTCCCGTCGGCATCGAAATACCCGTTAAGGCACTTGTCCAAGCTGCACTTTCCGGCGCTGCAAGCACCGATGCCGTTTGCGTAAAAGCAGTGGTTGGAGCAATAGCCGCAGTTAAGCATGTCGTTCTGGAAATCGAAATCCTCGTCGACATATGTGTCGAACGTCTTCAAGCTGCCGCCGATGACCTCGTAATTGTTGCAGTCTTCGTCGCGGCCTGGCTTGGTCAAGGTGGTGTCACACATTTCGATTGCCCACTTGTAGCATTGCCGGCCGTAGGTTTTTCTGGTTGTCCAGGCGTAGCGCGCTGTTTGTTCCAGCCCGGGGATTTCGTTGCCGCGAGCTTCGAACATAATCATGCCGGAGCCGCCGTAGGTATGAACCAGGTAGGACCACCAGTCCGGGTTGAGCAGGCGGACGCCGCCGGCTGCGGCGATGAATTCGAAGCCGAATTCAGGAAATATCTTCGACTCGCGCATTTTGTGATGATAATCCGCGTCACGATACCACCAGACTATCGGCATAACCTGCCGGTCAATAAGTTGGAGTGCCGGCCAAGTCGTCCCCGCTTGCCCGCCGTAAGGCACCTGATAGTCTTCAATTTTTCCGTTATGCGAGGGATTGAGCATGTCGTCCCAGACAAGCATCCGTGTCCCGGGCCTGAGCGCCTGAAGGCTGCTGTTAACCTGGTTGATGAAGCTGCTCAGCACCTCATAATTCGGCAAGCCGCGTTTCTTCGAGCGGCTGTCGCGGTTGATGGAGCGCAATTCGTCCAGGCCGACGAGAATGAAGTCGGGCTGGAAGTAATCAACATTCGCCTTCAGCCATTTATTATACAGCTCGAGGGATCGTGGTTCGCTGAAGCTAATCTCCTCGTTCTTGTGCTGCTGAAAGTTTACCGCGTAATCATAGCTGACCCGGAAGCGGCTGCCGATGGCGCTGCCCAGACGCTTGATTCTTGTTTCCCTGCCGCGCATCGGATTACGCAGGGAGATTTCTTTGCCCGGTGTGTGCATGAGTTCATAATCGACGCCTTCGCGGTAACGAATTGTGCCGGCGTCGTTCCATACCTCGACGCTGGTCGATGGTGTAATCAATACGTTACGAAGCTTATAGGTGAGGTCGTCCAGTTGCAGTTCGTCAAGCCACATTGCCGCTTTGCCCGATCCTGTGATTTCGGCGGCAATGGAGAAGACAGCGGTCGCGGCAAGCGGTTCGTCGCTTGCATAGGTGAAAGTCAGATAGTACTGTTGCCACCCTTTGCCGAGAGCAATGTCCGCCGTGCGAACAATCGCTGTGCGGCCGGGGATGTCGAGTGCGGCAAGAACACGCGGATAGTGAACGCAGCTATCCGCGGCTTCCGCCTTGGCATAGAAACTAAGATGGTAGACATGATTGGGCACAAGAGCGAAAGCTTTGCTCTTCAGTGCAGCGCTCTGTGCCGCGGCATCGCATTGCTCGTCTGTGAGGCTCAGCTTTGCCGCAGCGGCGCCGGTAATTGCCTGCGAGTTGTCGATCGTCCAACTGCCGCGTAGGGAGTCCGCGCCGAAACTCCATTCTGAGTTGTCGAGGCAATGCTCCTGGGTTTCAAATCCTTTGCACTGGAGGGACGGGAGAACGATGCTGTCCATGGCGGGGTTGGGCGCGGCAAGATAAGCGACCTGGCCGTTTATTGTTTGCGGTGACCAGCGAAACGGGACTTTCTCTGCCGCGACACCTTCATAGAGATTGGGATCAGCCTGCGCGACAATGCTGGGCGGCAAAGAGACTGAAATAAGGAAGTACCGGGCTTTGGCAAAATTCCTGATAATTAGCTTTTCCCCGACTTCGGGACTGGCTGTTTGTGGGAAAGCGATATTCCCGGCAGTGATTTGCGGATCGACACGTTCAATCAGGTCAGCCCAGAAATTCATCTTGTAACGGGTGAGTTCATCGATCCAGGCCAGGCGATCGTCGAGCTTTGATGTGTCAAGCGGGCGGTTAAGGCGCGGCACGGCGGCATTGATTCCGCCGTAGAAGCCGCGAATTTTCATCTCCGGCCAATCTGTGATTTTCACATTGGGCAAAAGGAGACTGCGCGGTGGAATCGCCGTGGAGCCCGCAGGAAGCGGAGCTTCGGCAAGCCAGCGCAGCGTGACAACGCCGTAGAAGCGTCCTGCGGCGCTGCGGCCGAGAATAAGAATCGATGCCGGGCGAACGGCAAGCACGTAGCCTTCGTTATACTTGTCGCTGCTCAAGGTTTGGTCGATATCCGCAATACCTTCTGCGAGCGCTGCTTGCTGGAGCAGCGCGTCATCTTTGGGATTCCCGATCAGAATAGCCTGCGCCGGAATTTCGTCTGTTTTGGGAAGTGCTTTTACCTCCAGTGCCAGTGCTCCACCCGACTGTTCGAGCAATTTATCCTTGAGGTATTGTGCGGCAAAGACATCTGGTTCCGAGGCGAGGTCGGTATAGATCGACCAGCGGCTGTCCAGATGCACAAACTCGCTGGTGCTTGCTTCTGTGATGAGCTTAGGCCGGGGAATGATCGAGTCCGGCTGGACTACGGATGCTTGCGTTTGGGCAAACGCGCTGTGCGTGAGAAGAAGCATCAGTGCGATGAAATAAAAGTAACGGATGCATGTCTCGACGCGCTTGTTCAACACTATGTTCAAAGTCTTCGAAGTTTCTCTTTTCATCGTCTTCGTCCCCGCGTGATGTTTCTAAAAGAACGATTGCTTGAACGCTCATCTGTCTTGCGCACGGTGCTGCTTCAGGGGCGGAGGGCGGGTGTAAACCGTGCCTGTGCTGCATGGTGCGTGCCCGAAAAGACCGTAATGCCGGGGGGTTGGAGCGGCTTTGGCGCGGTTAAATGGCTAAGCAGCCGCAGATTCTGGGCGAAGAGTTTAGCCGTTGTTTCCCAAGTGTTTCCCTGCCGTGCCCGGTGGAAAAGAGTGGGATGGAAGAAACACGGGTTGCGTATGGTTCAGTCATTTAGGGAAGGGGCATGGTAGCTTCTTCCATCTCCACCGGCCGCGTTATCCGTCCGGTGCAAAGGGACCGGTTATCCTGCCTGTTCCCGCACCCGCGGGCAGCATGGTCTTCTGCTATTTTTCTTTGATAGCGAACCAATTCTTGATGTTTTCAATCATCCGGCCGATGCCCAGAAGACCGTTCAGTTCAGCCAATGTCAGCGGAGCTACTGCCCCGCAATCGACCAAGCAGGTAAAATTCAAATCTATGTTGTCGAGTTGTCCCATCTGTACGGCAATACTTTGCATCTTGATCTCAAGAATATGGGCCAGCATGTCCTTTACATATGCTTCGAATGTCTCCGCCGGTCGGCGGCTGCAGCGCGGAAAGTCGTCGCGCTCCAAGAGCTCAGTATCGATCAATCCTTTAAGTGATTGCTTGAACCTGTCGTGCATGATGTTCATAATGCAGATTCGCCAGGCCCAACTGCCGGTGGGAGACGGTTTTGTTTTAGCCATTGCAGGGATCTTTTCATAGATGAGGTACAGGTCTTCACCTAATTCTTCAGGTCCTTTTCCTTTGAACTGGTCGATAGTCATGTTGTTCACCGCACAAAACATCGTGCCAGGCTGGTACACGGGATCATTAGCAGAAGTATCGTCACCTAATGCTGGTGAGGCGTTTAGCACCAAAGACAGGTTGACCAAGAGAAAGAAAGCAAGCTCCGAACAGAGAGTAAAAACTTTTTTCATTGTGACCTCCATTGCATACATACTCTATAAGCTTCCGCTGCTAGAGAGCCGGAATTAAGGGGTAGCTGGGGACCGGCCAAAAGCTTGGCGTTTCGCTTTCTGTTGGCAGCGGATAATCCGTCGGTAAATCCGTTGGACTGGGGTCCGGGGCTGGTGTTTGTGTTTCTGTTGCGGTTGGTGTCGGGCTTGGGCTCTCGCTTGGCGATGGTTCAGGGGTCCATGTCGCTGTGGGATCGGGCGAAGCGGTGTAGCTCGGCCAAGAGGTCGGGTAATCAGTGGGCCAGCCAGTCGGAGAAGATGAAGGGCTGGGCGTCGGAGAAGGAGGTGTGCAACGGCAGGACTGCGGGTCATAAGACCCCCCGGCGGCGTGACACTCTTCAGAGTCGTCCGTTTGCTGCAAATCTTCGTTTGCGTATTCCCAATCTTCTGCCGCTTGCGGATCGGAAAGAATTTCTTTTGCTGCTGTGCGGCGATCGTCGCAGGAACATTCCTCGCAGGGGGGGTGATCGGCATCGTTACAGCAGCTGCTGCCTGTGCAGGTAAATGGCGGCGGTGTCGGGATAGAAATGGGAAATACGGTCAGTCCGCCCCGCGCCATGCTCAGCTCGAGAGGGGCGATCCTCATGCGTAAGTCGCCGCCGCTTGCCCGCGGCAAAACGCGTATCAGCTCGGCAATGACCCGATGTCCGGGTTCAATCGGGCTAACAAGAACAACTCCGGTGAAGTTTATCCCCACTATTTCATGGAGCGCAATGTCCCGGGAGCCGTTGAGGGTGAACTGGCGAAATGCGGTGCGAATCTCTTTCCCCGCGGAGTCAAATATTCTAAGTTCAACGCTTATCGAAGTCACGCCATCGGCGAGTACCTTGAGCCAGTTAGGTGCATTGTAAAAAGTATTGATCGGCAGCGCCATCGCCCCCTCTTCGTCGTTAATCGGATAATCCGCGGCTTTCTGCTCGCTTTCAGCCTGCGAGGCATAGGCCCATGAACCGGTCGCTGATTGGTTTTCGCGGATGCTGTAGTGCATACTCTGCACGAGTAAGCGTGGGTTGGAGTCTTGCGGGCTTAACGTGCGTAACGAAAAGAAGCCCACCGTGGAGTCTCCCAGATATGAGTTGAGGTAAATATGCTGCTGGCTAAACGCTGCAATGTTCAATATCTCCTCATAGGTGAGGATGCCGTCGCGGGAGAATACCTCAAGAGAGACAGTGACATCATCGCCCGAAATATTGGCGATTTCAGCCCAATTTGCGGATGGCCCCATTGTTGATGCTGGTACAGCGCCGGAATCACGTAGTCCCTTCTTGGCTCCTAAGGTAAAGGCGAAGTCGAATCCAACGTTTTGCTGCGGGCTGTAGCGCGTCAGATATGCGCCGTAGGGCAAACGCTCGTGTTCTGGAATTATGCGATAGATTCCGGTAGTCTGTCCGTGCGGATGCCCAAGCGCCACATCGGTTCGTCCGCCAGGCGGCAAGCTGTTTATGCGGATGTTGTCCATTCGCGCGCCTGACTGATCGTATATTTCAATGACGAACGCCAAACTATCAATACCTGGGTTATAGATCGAAAGCCAGTTCGCTACCGGAGCTTCGTTTCTGGGGTCGGGCTGCATCGAGTTATAGATTCCATAGCTCGGTCCTCGCAGCGGCGTTTCGACGGGCAGTGAATAGGCGTATTCAGGCAGACCCGCCAGGTTTCCCTCCGGGTGACGGTAGACGATGGTGTGACAACTCAGCTTGGAGAGATCTCCGGCGGACTCTTCAGTAGTGATCCGGTAGGTGCCGTAGTTTTCGGATACTCCTTGATATTCGTTAAGAATAATGTGCTTTGTTCCTAAAGGCTCAAATTCAACGAAACGCTCTCCGAGTTGACGTTCTTCGAAGTCACCCAGCGAGAAATGAATCAGCAACGGATGCTCTGTTAAGTTCGTGCATTCGACGATATTGAGCTGATTGAGAAAACCATTCCAGGTTCCGGTAAGCGGCAGCAGCGCTCCTTGTGCGATCCAGCTGGTGATCGCCGAATAGGCATCAAAACTGAAGCCGGCCAGAGCGAGGGCGACTAGCAAACTGGTAAAACGGGCACGCCAACGGATCGTTTTATTCAACATGACAAGCAAAACCTCACAAAAACTCATCGCGGGAGATGAACGGCTTCAGCAATTCCGGCGGACTGCTGTCCGCGCACGCATAAGGTATTTATGCATCGTGAAGGGAAACGCGCAGGAAACAGGTGCGCAATATTTGGGTTTGAGCAAAACAAGTGGCTGGCCAGTCAACGGATTAGGATGCCGGCTGAGCTGTTTGCAGCCGGAAATGAAAACAGGTGCCGTTGCCGGCGGAGCTTTCGACATCAATTTTGCTGCCATGTGCTTCGAGAATTCGCCTAACGATCGCCAACCCGAGGCCGGAGCCTGTATGGTATTCATCGCTTGCCCGAACGAACGGTTCGAACACGTTAGGCAGGGCTGCGGCAGGAATTCCTTTTCCATTATCACGGATGCTGAATTCTATTTCGCGTCCCGTTTGTCCTGCTGTAATTTCAATGACCGTTGCGTCCGTGCCGTGCAAAATGGCATTCTCGACCAAATTGGCCAATACGCGCTGGATCATGAAGCGATCGGCAAGTACCGTGGCATCTTCCGGGGAGCATCTCGTATGCAAGTTCATCCCCTTTTCCGCCGCCTGTTCACCGTATGACAGTTCAATGACTTCGAGCAGGGATGAGACAAGAAGCGGCTCGTGTTTGGGCAGGCTTTCGCGGGCTTCCAGTTTGGCTAGCTCAAAAAGTTCGTCCACAAGTTTCTGTTCGCTGAGCAGTGCTTCATAGGCGGCAGCCATCAGCGGTTCGGCACCGGCCTGCACGATAATCTGTTTTTTTTCGTCAAGCAGCTCGATAAAGCCGCGAATGACGGTAAGAGGCCGGCGCAAGTCGTGAGCGGCGTTGGCGATAAATGATCGCCGCAAGTGATCTGATCGTTTTAAGCGTTCAATCTGTGCGGCAATCGTCCCGGCCATCATGTTGAAAGCACGTGCCACATCCCCCAGTTCATCCGTTGATGACAGTTCGACACGCTGATCAAAACGGCCCTGTTCAAAACTTTGCGCGGCATGTGCAATAGTTCTTAAATTTCGCGTAAGATAACGGAACAGCGCCAAACCAATCAGCACTGTCACAACAATCAAAAGGACAAAAGCCGCAATGCTTCCCAAAATGACATACTTCTGGGCCAGGGCATGGGAAAAAATATGATTCCGGCTGCTGTCCAGGACGAGGTAAAGGTAGCTGACTCCCGGGATGAACGAAATACGCGCCACGGAAAACACTTCTTTCTTGTCCCACGCATTAGGGTTGTCGCTGTAGATCGGCAAATCCGGCGCAAATCCACCAAGCATGGCATCAAGCGGAGCTACGTCAACCCGTCTTTTTTTTAACTGACTAAAGGCGATAGAGCTTGCGGCGATGCGGCCCTCGGCGGTGAGAAAGTAAAAATCAAACGTTGGATTCATTACCGCCCATTTGAGCAGTGCCGCTTGCAGGTCATTCAGCCGGCCTTCTTCCTGATCAACGCGAAGCTGTGCTGCGATATCTGCGGCAAGGTCCTGATTGTTCCTCTGTATTGTGTCGGCATAGTAGTACTCCCAGAGAAAAGCTGAGACAAAAAATTGGGCAAGTGTTCCAGCGGAGAACACGAAGGCAAAGACCAGCGCTATCTTCTTGTAGAGCGTAGTGGATCGTTGTTCGTTTGTTTTGCGCATTTGCCGAGCTCAAGGTAAACAGCGTGCATCAGGACTGAATGATGATGAAATTGCAGTACACTCGGGATAAACCTTTACCGCCGTTCCGGCGGCCGGATCGCCCGGCAGACCGCGGTATTCAAGACGATGAAATGACATGGCGTGACACTTGCCGCCGGCTCCTGTGAGGAGGCTGCCCCAGGGATAGCTGATGCAGCCGTCCATCTCCAGCAGCTCAAGCCAGGCGCGGCCGATCCCCCAGCGCAGTGCGGCGGGCATCCGGCTTCTAATTGTGCGCCGGGCGCGCTCGCTGAACGCGGATATTCCGTAACCGTAATACAAATTTTCGGCTCTTTTGCCCAACTGATAACGTGGATTGATCTTGGTGCAGCGCAGATACCCGTTTTGAGCATGTTCATGGTATTCCAGCGGGCCGCGTACACCGGTAACCACGTGCTCCGGCGGGCACTGCGCGCGAACATAAACATGCTCGTCGGTTAACATGTCGCTTGCGGGCAGCGGACAACAGGTGCCGCATACTGTGCCGATGCTTCGTCCGTCCTGCGCCCCCAACATTGCATAACCGCGAGGGCAGCGGTGAACTCTGACTTCGAGATTGCAGTTTCCCGCTTGTCCCCAGATCTGCCACTCAGGATTGTATCCAGTACAGATCTGCGGCCCCTTCGGCGATTGCTCCAGCGCGACGGGAGTTTTGCGGTATAGCTTCGTCGAAACCGCCGTGCACCGGCTTGCCGCGGCGGCTGGCGGGGAAAACACAACACAGGAGTCACCATAAGAGGGGCGATGTTCGCGGCGCATACAAAAGACATGGCCGTCTGATCTCAAAAAGCCGGCGGTATCTATACCGTCACCATCCCAGTCGCCGGCAAGCGGCTGCCAATCCCAAGTCGAACTGCCGCCCTCCCACGAATACAATATGCTGCTTTGTGCATTTGGTTCGGCAAGCAGCAGCAAGTAGCCGGAGTCTCTGTCGTAAAGACCGACTGATTCCCCGGGCGCCGGTGTCCAATGGCCGCTGATCGGATGTGCGTTCGGCAGAGCATATTCGAGGGTAAAATCAACAACGGCTGGGCCTTCCCGATTGATGTTGGTCAGGCAAAAGCGGCGCTCTTTGGGGTAGTAAAGACCGACAGAATCCTTACCGTCATTGTCCCAATCGCCGGCGATCGGGTAAGCCGGCGATGTTGAACAGGAAAAGTTGAATGCCGCCCCGGCGGACAGCGGATCCAGCTCGAACATGGACTGTTCCGGAGTGAATATGGCCCAGGAGTCTGTTCCATCTCCATCCCAGTCGCCGGACAGCGGGAGGCCCCCGCTCGATCCGGTTTCCACTGTCCAAGCGGCTGGATGCGCGGAGCTGACAGACCGGAGAGACACTGTGCCGGTGTCCGGGCAGTAGATGCCCACGGCTGCGGCGGGAGATTTTTCGTCTGCTCCGGCAAGGAGGTCTTGCGCAGCCGCCTGTGCATCCTCCCCGTCTGCGTCCGGCAAGCGGCGATCTTCCGGTTCATGAGCGTGACTCTCGGCTAATACCAGACCAAGCGCCAAGATGATTCCGAGCGAGGCAGTCAACCATACACGAATTGGTGTCTTCAAATTAGGCATGGACAAGACAATCCGGTCATCATTACTATAGCCAGGGGCGGTCGGTCCCGTGCATTAAAAGTTCATACGGACGGTGTTATGAGTCTTCCTATTCTCGTCATCGAGGATGATTATGGCATCATTGAAATTGTACGGGCAAGTATATCCAGCTTAGGTATCGAGGTCGAGCATGAGACCGATGGCAAGGATGGACTGGCTTTGGCGCTGTCCCGGGATTTCTCAGCGCTGATTTTGGACGTCAATCTCCCAGGTCTTAACGGTTTTGAGATTTGCCGCCGTATCAGAGAAAAGAAGCCAGCGCTCCCGATCATGATGCTGACATCTCGAACTGACGAAGTGGACAAAGTTTTAGGATTAGAGCTTGGAGCCGACGACTATCTCGGTAAGCCGTTTAGTGTGCGGGAATTTACGGCGAGAGTGAATGCGCTGCTGCGGCGCGCGCATTGTGCCGTCAGTCCCTCAACAATATCCGGCAGCTCTTACTGCAGCAACGGGCTCTGTATCGACTTTGAGCGCCGTAAGGTCACAAAAAATGATGCAGCGGTCCAACTGACGGCACTGGAATTCGATATCTTAGCTTTCCTTGCTGCTCACGCGGGCCGTCCGTTTACGCGCGAGCAGATTGTGGACAATGTCTGGCAGTACCGGGCAGCAAACTATCAAAAGTCCGTCACGGTGCTGATTAACCGGATTCGCTCTAAAATAGAAGCGGACCCCGATCAGCCGGAGTTCATCCTAACTGAGCGCGGCGTAGGCTACCGCCTGCGTGAGCCTGACTAGAGCAGTGCGTACGCCGCACAGCGTCGATGCTGGACTGTGCCTATTTGGCGGCCGCCTTTCTTTTGCGCCGCGGCAGTCCCAAGCCCAGAATTGCTGAAGACAGCAGAATCAATGCTGAGGGCTCTGGAACTGCCGTGCCGGTGACGAACGAATCCGATGAGCCGCGCTGCCCGATGCTCTGTACGTGGATGCCGGCGCGAAGCTGGCCGGAAAACAACGCGGCGATGACTTGCGAAAAATCACCCGCGTAAGAAAGCGTCAGGGATTCCCCGGGATTTATGCCATTTTGCGGAGCTGGGTTACTTGCATAGGCGTTCAGTACTTCAGTTGCAGCAAACCCGATGCTATTGCCCCCTGGCAGATTGTTGGTCCCGGGGTTGGGGTCTCCGATAGTGAAGCTGACCGTGCCAATACTCGACTGCACAGCTCCGCCAGAGAGCAGCAATAAGGTTTGATCGTCAAAATAAATTTGGGCAATAACTGAGGAGATGCTGGAGAGGTTTTCAAACTCAAACAAAACGTTCCCTGCCCCGCCCTCCGTCACATCGAGATTCAGCGACAGGTTTGCCAGATCCCCGGGGCTCGAATTTGCCGGAGTGATGGGCGAGAAACTGAAACTAACTGCGGATGCTGGAGCAGTAAACACGACGCTGAAAAGAGCAAAAGATAGACTGACCCAGAACCTTCTCATATCCGACTCCGTTGCTTGAAAGAACTACCGCGTTAATATAGATAAAACTAAAGCATGATAATACGAGCGGAGGTTGGGCATGGCAAGCGTAGGCATCTAAGCAGTTGAATTGTTGAGATAATTTTCTTAAGGGCCAGCAATCTTGACCACGGAAGTCGTCTATTCGAGCGCCCGTGGGAGCCAAAGAGCAAGCTCCGGCATGATGAAGATAAGAATAATGAGCAGAAATTGAATTACAATAAATGGCACGACGCCGCGCATGATGTGGCCGGTGGTAATTGAATCCGGTTTGATGCCGCGGAAGTAAAAGATCGCAGGCGCCATGGGCGGTGTTAAATAACTTGTCTGCACGACCAGCATAAACAAGATGCAGATCCACAGCCGGTCAAGTCCCATCCGTGAGAGAATGGGAACAAAGACCGGAATAAAAATGAGCAGCACGGAAATCCAGTCTAAGAAAAATCCAGCAAGGAAGCCGCAGACAAGAATCAAACTTAACGTAGCTGCCGGACCGAAATGCAGCGCGGCCAGAGTTTCTTCAATCGCTGCTCCCCCGCCGTTTGCGAGAAAAACGCCAGTAAACATGTTGCCCCGAGGATGATCATCATGATCATCGAAGTAATGCGCAAGGTCTTCTGCGTCGAATCCTTAAGCACGCTCCAAGTGAGCTTTCGATAAAAAAGAGAAAGAAGCGCGGCGCATAAGGAGCCAACTGCCGCTGCCTCCGAAGGCGCGGCAAATCCGAACATAATTGAACCGAGCACGGCGGCAATCATGAGCGCCGGCGGCAGCATGGCTTTTGCGGTAAAGAGCAATTTATGCCCAAAAGGCGGTTCATTTTCTTCCCTGGGGATTGTCGGGCCGCACTCGCGGCGCAGCGCGCAAAGGGCAAGAGCGTAAATGATATACATCGCCGCAAGCAGCAGCCCGGGGATAAACATGCCGGTGAAGATGTCGCCGATTGATACATCAGCCAGGGGCCCGATCACAACCGCGACAATCGAAGGTGGAATCACCGTAGCAAGCGAGCCGCCGGCGCACACCACCCCGGAGATCAGGGCTTTATCATAATTGTATTTAAGCATGATCGGTGTTGCCAGCAGGCCGATAATTGTCTCCGTAGCGCCGATCACTCCGGTGGATGCAGCAAACACTACGCACATTAGCAATGTGCCTACGGCGAGGCCTCCGGGAATGCGCCGGGTCCAAAGATGCATTGCTTCCATAATCCGCTCGGCAATGCCGGAACGTTCAAGCAGCGTGCCCATAAAAACGAAGAGCGGCACGGCGACAAGGTCGAAGTTCGAGGCCACCGAGTTGACTTTGCCGACAAACTGGTAGACGACCGGCGGGCCGAGGTTAAATAAACCAAAAATCAGCGCCGTCCCCATCAGCGAAAAACAGACCGGAGCGCCGATGAGGATGCAGCAGAGCAGCATCGGAAACATGACAAATGGCGAGAGCGTCATCGTTTGAGCTCCCGGAGCATGTTCTTGTCTGCGGATTGAAACAAGAGCTTAAGCACTTCCGCTGCCCCTTGCAGCGAGAGCAGGACAAAAGATACGAAAAAAACCGTCCGGAAAGGCCAAATGGGCGGATTCCAGGCGGAGAGCGCTGAAGTCTCGCCGCTTTGCCAGGCATCCCAGGCGTACTTGCCCAGCGAGCAGGCAAGCCAGATACATGGAGGAAGGCAGAGCACAAGGATACATAGCGCGCTGACCACCAATTTTGTGCGCGTGGCGAAATGGCGAAAAATTATATCTTCACGAATGTGCGCGCGGTCTTTAAGCGTCACCGCCGCGCCAAGCAGAAAATAGCTGCCGGCAATCATATAGCCGAGGTCAAACGCCCATACGGCGGGGGCGTTAAGCGCATAACGGCAGAAGACGTCGTAGCAGATAATCCCGGCCAGCGGCAGGATAAGCCACGATGCGCCAGCGCCGGCGATAACAGTCAAGGCGTCAATACTTCTCGTAATTATTCGCATTGCTGCTCAGCGGACATCAAAATGCCGGTACTTCCCCCAGGCATTCCAGGTTTGTTCGAACGTGCGCTGACTCTCAAAGACTTGCTTTGCCCAGGGATTGTTCTGCGCTTGAGCTTCGGCCCACTCCAAGCCAAGTTCTTTTGCCTTGGCGCGCACCTCAGGCGCAAGTTCAATAATTTCATTCTTGTTGTCAGCAAATGCCGCGAGAGCCTTGGCGTCTTCTTCTCCGTTTTTCAACCAGAAATCGAAGGTATTGAGCTTGGCGGCGAGCAGCACCAACTCCTGGTCCCGCGGGCTGAGCGCGGCCCATGATTTCTTGTTGATCAACAACTCAAACACAGCGCTGGGCTGATGCACGCCGGGAATAATGACATACTTCGCTGCCTTGTGGAATCCGGCTATCACATTGTGCCAGGGGGTTCCCCACTCAGCTCCGTCAATCACGCCGCGCTCCAGCATCGGGAACACATCTCCGCCGGAAGATGTCACCGGGGCAGCGCCGAGTTTACGCGCAAGTTCAAGCCACACGCCGGCGGTGCGCACTTTAAGACCCTGGAGATCTGCCAGGCTCCGCACCGGTTTTCGCGAGTGCATGAATACTTCTGTTGAATAAGCGCAGACCGGCACGCCGACTAAACCGAATTTCTCATCCCGCCATTTGCGCCAAAGCTCCGCCCCGCCGCCTTCATAAAGCCAGTGCAGCATCTGCTCTGAGTCAACTCCACCGGCATAGCCGCCAAAAAGCATTGAAGCCTTGTCCTTTCCCCAGTCGTAGCCCGGCCATTGCATGCCCATTTCCGCGGCGCCGTTGAGCACCGTGTCCGATACCTGGAGCGGATCCCCGAGCACTCCGCCTTGAAAGACCCGGAGTTCCAGCCGGCCTTCCGTGAGCAGCGTCACCTGTTCGGCAAACGGTTTAACGCAGGAATCAATAAAAGGGCCGCCGGGCCAGCTCGTGGCGATCTTCCACTGCTCGGCTGCCGCGCTGCTTTGCCAAACCGGCAGCAAAAAGACACAGAGGACAAAACGAACAAGCAGGTAATTGGCTTTGATTGGTGTGTTCACTCCGCCCCTCCTCGTGTTTGAGTTTCGCTGTTCTTCTCCATACGCCGGAATGGCGCCCACTGCTTCCAGATCAATGTGTGACCGGCCTGGCTGTGCGCCGCCTTGCGCACCCATGTATTGTCGACGCTGACGCGCGTAATCCAGCGCTTGCCGGATTCTTCGGCGGCGGTGATCACTGCCGGGTCAAGTACGGTGAACTTGTTCGTTCCCTTCTGCAGTTCGCGAAATGCTTTTGCATCTTCGGCGCCGTTTTTCACCCAGAATTCGAAACTGGCAAGACGGGCCGCAAGCTGGATCAGTTGTCGGTCGCGCGGCGATACCCTACCCCACGCCTGTTTGTTGATCAGCAGCTCATGCGTAGTTCCCGGCTGATGCACCCCCGGGAGGACAATATACTGCACTGCCTTGTGCAGTCCGGCAATTTGGTTGTGCCATGGCGTTGCCCATTCCGTGGCATCAATCACGCCGCGTTCCAGCATCGGGAAGATGTCGCCGCCCGAAGCTGTAATCGGTGCGGCGCCGAGCTCGCGCGCCAGTTCTATCCAGACACCCGCCGTGCGCAATTTTATGCCCTTTAGGTCATCCAGTGTTTGCACGGGCTTGCGGGAGTGCAGAAAGATTTCAGTGGGATATACGCAAAGCGGCATGGCGATCAGGCCTGTGGTTTCTTCGCGCCACTTGCTCCAAAGCTCAGCCCCATCGCTCTGATAAAGCCAGTGCAGCATCTGCTCGGAGTCCATGCCGCCGGCATAACCGAGAAAGAGAATGCTCGCTTTGTCTTTGCCCCAGTCATAGGCGCTTGCGTTGTATCCGGCTTCGGCGGCACCGGCCTTTACCGTGTCGCTGACATGGAACGCATCGCCCAAGATGCCTGCCTGAAAAACGCGGATGCTGACTCGGCCTTCGGTCAGGAAATTAACCTTATCAGCAAAAGACTTGGCGCAAAATTCGACAAAAGTCCCGCCGGGAAACGCGGTATCCATTTTCCACTTTTCTTCGGCTTGTGCGAGAGAGGCGGTGGTACAGAGCAAGCAGGCAAAAGCCAGCAGCAATCTTCGTTTTCGCCAAGTGTGAAGCACCGGATTATTCACGCCCAGTTATCCTGATCGTCTGTTGTTTTTCCGTTTTCTAAACAGTTGTCCTTCCCGCCAAAGCAGGCTGAAGTGTTCGAGATAGCCCAAGGCTACTGCGTGATTACGAATTTGAATTACCATCGGCTCCTTGCCATAGATTTCAATAGATACCATCTCGGGGGTGATGCGGGTATAGGTCGGCGAGGATAAACCGCGCGCGAGTGTTTTTAAAATGGCTCCAGGTTCAGCCGCAAAACGGGCCTTAAATTCTTCTGATCCGTCCTCGGGGGCAATCAAGTGCTTTTTTACGCGCAGCCGCTGCACCAGTTTTGCATAGCCGTCGTAGTTCTTGCCCAGCATGTTGTAGAACATGTAATCGGACGCTCCGCCGATGATGCGCAAGATGCCGTCCGTCCGTGCGGCCGATTCTGCGATTTCACGTAAGTTCTCGAATAGTGCTTCGCTGCCGTAGAGCGTACGCACTTCCAGCCGATCATCCTGTTCGGCTTGGAGAGCTTCCAGCCGGGGCATGATTTGCTGCGCCAATCTTTCTTTTTCCTTCAGCGCAGCAATCAGCGCGCCGGGCGGCGCCGCTTGAAAGCGCTTGCGGTTATTCTTAATAACGCAGCTTGCCAGTTTTAGCGAACAGAGTTCATCCAGAGCTTGATAGACGAACTGACGGTGCAGCTTTGTCGCGCTGACTACCGGTCCGGCATTGGTCAACCCCAAGCCCAGCAATGCCGGATAAACGCGCGCGGCATGCCGCCCCAGGCCCAATGACTGCAATGCTTTTTCAAGCTCCATCCCTGCCCTGCTTGCTTAAATCCAGGGGGGAATTTACGCTCCTTGTGCTGTATTGTCAAGGTAAGTTGATGACAAAGCGACGAGCGCCCGCTGCGCAGCGACTTGTGGCGGTATGCAGAGCTGAATTTCAGCTTTCCGCAGGTATTTGCAGCTTGAGGCCGAGGCGCAGCCGGTAAGGATCCGTGATGCCGTTGGCCGCGGCGAGCTGCTTGGCCGATACCGAATAACGCGCCGCGATCTTCCACAGCGAATCTCCCTGCTGGACGGTATATTCCTGCGCAGGCGGCTCCTCTTGGTGCGGCGGTGCGCTGGGTGTGATTCCTTCTGCTGCGGACTTAGTCTCCCGAGCGGTTTCGTGCACAGTCTCCTGCGGCAGGGGCTCCGTGTCATCAACCGACGGCAGCGCGGCAGATTCCGCTGGCGCCGGTACGGCACTTGCCGTGACCCTGCTTGGAACGGGAAAGGCGCTCGTCAGCACAAGAAACAGAAGCAGTACCGCGGCAAGCGCCGATATCCATCCCATCCAACGCCAATTGCGGTTTAGTTTATTAAACTTCAACTCGAAAGTGCGCCGCCCGCTATGTGCTGTTTTCTCAGCTTCCGGGACAAAAAGAGACTCGTCAGGCCAATGGTTTTGCCCGGCTTCGTTCTCCGGGAAAGAAGCAGCGTAATCACTGAGCAGATGCAGCTCCCGAAGCAGTTCCTGCGCACTTTGCTGCCGGCCAAAAGGATTGCGGCTGATTGCCCGCATGATGATGTCGCAAAGCTCTTCCGGGCAGTCCGGACGTAAAGCGGATAAATCCGGCGCGTCCTCACTCAAACGCAAACGCAAACCCTCGGCGACAGGATAACCCCCGAAAGGCAGCGCACCGCTCAACATTTCATATAGAATCAAACCCACGGCGTAAATATCACTGCGCTGATCGAGCACGCCATAGCGGACATACTCAGGTGCCGCGCTTGCTGCCGGTCCGAGGATTTCGCCGTCTTTGGTCAGCCGCTTCAATTGCTTGATATGCACTAAGCCGAAACCAGCCAATTTTATATTGCCGTCCGCGTCCAAGAGGATATGCTCAGGCTTGAGCGAACGGTGAATCATGCCTGCGGCGTGTACCGCATCAAGTCCGGCGCAAACCTGCGTGCCAATGCGTATCACTTCGGCAGCACTAAAATTTCGATCAGGAGAAATGTGGCTGGCGAGGTCACGGCCTGCGGCATATTCCATGACGTAGCCGAGCTGGCGGCCGTCATTGATGACATCGATAATTCTGATAACGTTGGGATGTGAGACAGTGAAGAGCGCTCTTATTTCACGGCAGAAGCGTTCTTGTTCAGTTTCATCGGCGGCAGCGTCCATGCAGCTTAGCTTCAGCACGACAGGAGCGCCGTCTGCGTTCGAGTCAGCGCAAAGGCACACCATGGAGTGCGCGGTGCGCGCAAATACTTCTATCGTTCGGAACCGCTCGGCGTAGGAGCCTTCAAGGCTTAAGCACGGATATGCTGAGTTGCGTGGACTGCAATTTGTTTTTGACATCATCACTCCAAGGGGGTGTTGAAGTAATAATCCGCCGCCCATCAACAAGCAGCCACTAATCGGCTCATACTGCACGTATCCTGCAATAATTGTATAAGTGCCGCAAAAGAAAGCACTTATGCCGAAAAGCCGCCCTGTCGGAAACAGTCTGAAACAGTCTTTACGACAAGCCCGAAAAGGAGCGAATAAATATGGCCTTGGCGATGGTCCCTTTGTTTTGCCCAGAGCGATGCTGCCGGCGCGTATTTTTTTTGCCCGGCACGACCCTTTGCCCCCCTTCGCTGTCGCCCGCCGGGTGGTCTGGAGCAAGGGTAGCGAATCAATGCGGGCGACGTGCTGCGGCGGGCAAAGGGTCGTGCCCGGTGCTCAAAAAGCTTCGCTATTCCCAGTCGAACTTTTTCAGCGCTTTCGCCGCCTCCGGGGTGTTGATCAGCTCAAGCGCGACCGCTGCGGCAAGCCGCACTTCTTTGACCTCATCTTTGAGTTTTCTGATTAATCGATCAACGCCTTCTGCGGCGTTTGCGCCAATCCGGCCCAAGGCGTGTGCCGCCGCGGCGCGCACCCGCTCGTTTTCATCATTAAGCGCCTTGCGAAGCGCCGGGACAGCTTCTTTTGCGTTCGGTCCGATTTTCGCTAAAGTTTCGCAGATAGGAACTTTCACTTTATAGAACTGATCATCGAGCGCCTTCGCGATTTGCGGCACATACTTGCCGTCGTCCGCAGCGATGATTTTCGCCAGTCCTTCCGCGGCGTCAATGCGCACGGATTTATCCGCGTTGCTAAGCTGTTTCACAAGGTCTGTCACTTCCGGTTTCGATTCAAAATGCAGCCAGGCTTCCATTGCGGCATCGGTGCCGATCTTGCGCAGTGCCTCAGCCGCAGCCCAGCGCACATCCGGGTCCGGATCTCTGAGCGACTGGATTAGTTCGGGCACGGCATTCTCCGTTTGCTTTGCTGCGCGCAGGTTGCCAATTGCTTTTGCTGCGTTATAGCGCACTGAGATGTCTTCATCGTGCAGGCGTTCGATCAGCCCCGGGAGAGCGCCAATGGCGTTCGGCCCGATATTGCCCAGGGCATACACGCATCCCGCGCGGATACTGGGATTCGGGCGCGACAATCCTTCAATCAGTTGCGGGACAGCTTCCGGCCCGATGATGCCGAGCGCCCAGGAGACCGCCTTTTGAATTTCTTTATCCGGATCCTGCAGCAGCTCAATAAGAGGCGGGACGCCAGGCAGCGATGAAGGACCAATTTTCCCCAGGGAATATGCGGCGCCGCGGCGCATGCTGGAGTCCTCATCACTGAGCTTTTCAATCAACATCGGGACACCCGGCCGGGCCTCGGGTCCAATATCGCCAAGGGAAGCTACGGCAGAGCGCCGGACATACTCGTTCTTATCCTGTGCGGCTTCAATAAGCACAGGGACAACTTCGGTCAGCATTTCATCAGTCTTTCGCAGCTTGCCTAAGGAGCCTGCGGCTTTAAGCCTGACTTGCCAATCTTCATTTTTCAGATCGGCAATTAATGTCCGCATTTCCTTCAGCTCGCGCTGCAGCCGCAGTATTTCAACTTCGTTGCTCATGCTAATTTTTCCTATGCTCCGTAAATACGTGCATTAGCGGGGCTACGGGCCAACGTATTACCCGCTAATTGGTATAATATTTCCTGTTTCCACCTCGCACAAGAAGACCTATACTAAAACTCAATCAAGGAAGCTTGCGATATTTTGCAGGCATATAACCAGTATTATTCAAGAAATTAGATGATTTTCGAAGAGCTGTTTGAGTCGATTGCTGAACTTGAAACCGCGATCAGTGCGGCAAAAGCAGCGGTGTCCAAGACAGTGCCGCCGAGGCATGAGGTGCTTGAGCGGCTCGAATCTTACGAGAAAATCCTGGAACAGCAGCGTGCCCTGGCGGCTACCCTTCGTAATCATGCGATGCGGCGCAACTGGGGTGAAGTCTCTCGCCATATCCGCATCATCAAGGCGCTTTCGCAAATGATTCGTGATGATGCGATTGAGGTGGTTACCGGGGTTGAACCGCGCCCAAAACCGGCGCCAGCACCGGAACGCCTCCTGCAATAAGGGTTTTCTCCCGTTTTCTTGCCCGTGAATTGAGGAGCCCCTGCTTACCTCAAAATAAGCGAATAACAATTGGCTTGGCGCCACTCGGATTCACGCATTCCGGGCGGTATCAGCGGACAGTTCGTGTCTGCACGAAAAAACTCGCAGGCTGATCATAGCAGTGCACCGCAAATTTATAAGGCCGGTTATATATACGGCTAATAGATAGCTTAAAAAGCCGGTCGAGTCTTAAGCGTGGCTTAATAAATTTTGCAAATGCGGATTGCTTTCTGTTGTGGGGCAGCGTTTGCTTGACGCACAATCGCTTAAAACAGGCGGATTTAGCTGCTTTTAGTCAACACAGCCAATGCTGTGATGAGGAAGATGCTGCGCGGTTTGAGTGTTCGGGATTTGCGGGGCGACTTCTTGCGCGGCAAAAAACGATGTTCACCTAATGGTTTTAGGCCATATGAACAGCAGTGCTGTAAAAAAAAATCTGCTTGCCTGAATTGTGTGGTTTGCAGCATACTTTTTATGCATCTTGTCCTATGAGTTTTTTTGCGTAAGAACGCGGGTTAGATTGTGAAAAACCTGGAGCCTGACAATTATCTGCCGCAGCGCAGTACAGACGTCGAAGCCATGGGCGAGGTGCATCCCCTTCTTGTCCCTGCTGGCGCACAGGGGCAAGAGAGCTCTTCTCTTGCGGACAAGCTGAGCGGACAGTCTTTGCAGCAAATGATTGAAAGTTATGTCCGTTACTATGCCGCAGGCGAAGGGCATACCGCGCGCGCGAAACGCTACGACTTGCGTCATTTCCTGGAGTTCCTTGTCCCTGCTTGCGGAGCGTTATCGGAGATTCAAGTTTTCCATTGGACATCTCAGGCGACGAAAGATTTTGTCGATTACCGGCTCTCGCTTGGAGAAGCTCCGGCGACAGTGGCGCGGAGGCTGGCGACGATTAAGCACTTCGGACGAACCTTGGCAGAGCGTGTTCCGGGGTACATCAATCCGGCACGGGAAGTTAAAACCCCCGTTATTCACCAGGGGCGTCCGCAGGGACTAAGTGCCGAGGAGATTGAATTGCTGCGCGAGGCTGCGGCGGAAGAGCAAAAGCGCAAAAAGCATTCATTTCTTTCGGTGCGAAACGCCTTTTTGCTAGAGCTGCTGTTGTCCACAGGGCTTCGTGCGGACGAAGTGCGGCTGCTTCTGGTTTCGCAGATCAGTGAAGATCGCTCCTGGCTCAAAAATGTAAAAACCAAGGGGCGAAAGTTTCGTAATGTTTATCTGGATACGCAGATCAGACAAAAGCTGAACTTATATCTCGACGCGCGGGAAGATGAATTGCGGAAGAAGTTTCCAGGGTACGAAAAGCTTTCCAGTGCCGAGCGCGTAAAGATCCCGGTTTTTATCAGTCTGTATGACGCAAATCTACTTCGCCCTGCCAGCTTCGGCCTGGCGCCAAAGACAATCTGGCGGGTGATCGCCGCTTTCGGGGCGCGGGCGCGTGCTGCATCAACGGCGTCGATGCCGAATCTGCATCCCCACGTACTGCGCCATACTTTTGCCCACGGTCTGTTGGACACTTCGAAAGATGTCCGCCTGGTTGCGCAAGCGCTCGGGCACAGCGATGTACGGATTACCATGCGCTATACCGAGCGCACGGAGGAGGAACTGGCCCGGGCGATCGAAGAGAAAACGAGCCAAGGACGCTAACCGCGATATCTCACAAGGCGATATCGCGGTTAGGCAATTGGCCCATACTTGGCCTTTTCGCGCTGCTCCAAACTGTGTCGGGGGCCCCACGTGCCCGGGGTCACTCCTCTAATGGTTAATTATTGTACGCTAAGAAACAGCAAGCGTTCGTATTTGAGCCCGCGAGTCGAGTAGCGAAGGGTATCAGGCAGATGTGTGTAATTTTACACGCTAAGGATCCGTTTAGCAGTTATTGGAAACAGGCCGCCGTTCAGTTCTGGGAGACGCTTTATTCAAACTAGCGAGCGCGGCGACCCAACACAGACGACCACCTATTCTGGCTACGAATAATTCTCCACAAAATACTTGGCGATGAGGGAGCGGGGATCTTCGGTTTGAACCCGAACGAGCTTGTCGTACTGCTCCTCCGTAAGAAACGATTTGAAGTGCTCTCTTATTAGACGGTGTCTCTGGTAAAACAAGATCCAGCTGCTTGACACAATGGCAGCAAGCGATTCCTCACCCGCATGGTTCTTGATCGACTGCTCTACGGGCAGCCAGACTTGAGGCTTAAGCGTTTCCAACGCTTCTTTTGCGAAGGTCCGCTGTTCGGGGGATAATTCGAGAATGGCGTTTAATAGGAGCCAAGTTTTTTCATCATCCGAGAGCGGTCCTGTTTCGGCTTTTTTCAGCTTTCTTGGAGAGCCCGCGCGGGTCACTGACCTTTTTTGCTTTCCAAAGAGTTTTAAGTAATCCTGGTATTGGCTTTTTGTAAGCGTTTCCCTCAGGAGGGTCTTTCTCGCCCATGCTAATCGCGTCCTCCCGTACAAAGCTGAAATTATCTCCCGCAAGGTGACGTCGTACTTGTCACCGCGGGCAGTGAGAAGATATATATTCTCAAAGCCTTTTCGGAGTGCCGTTGATTGATCATTTGTAAGGTCAAGCGCAGAAGATATAAGAACAGCTTCGTCCCTCGCCTCATGCAGGGCATACGACTGGCGGAATTCCGCTAGGGTCTCGAGAACTTCACGGGCTCGTTCCTTTCCTAACGCGCTGCTAAGCGCATGGTAATCGAGACCTTTCTCCTTAGCGATGGACGAAAACTCGAGCTGTTCCTGTGCGTTCAAAGAAAGCTTGGTTTTTAGAACATATAGGTCCACCTGGGTCGCGAAGACGGGAAGTTCACGGCACCAGCTTCGAAGATCCTTTATCAATCGGTAGTTGTTGACACAGAAACTGCCCGCAAAGCAGAATACGACAAAGGCAACGAGGCAGATCACCCATCCCTTAGTTACTCGAAATTTAAGTTTGGAAAGATACTCCCCCATATTCCTCTAATCAACTATACCGCTCATCGCGCTCCATAACAGAGGTAACCAGCAGTAGGGATTAGTTCTAATTAGAGGTTATACCTTCCGCTCAGCGTCGGCGCAGAAAGAAACCATCGAGCCTTTGGCTCAGCGGTTTAAGCGCCAGGCGAAGTTAGTTGTGCCGGATTACATCCATCAGAAGCGAGCCGCTGTTGCAATCCGCCGTTCCAGTAGCCTCTGGACCGACGTCCTGCTTATTTTCAAGCGCTTAGCGATTTCCCGCTTGCTAACTCCGCTTCTGAAAAGCTTTCTGACTTCCTGGGCATGCCTTGTTACGGTTCGCGGCCGGCCGCGAGGCCGGCCTTCCTTTCGGGCCTGCGCGATGCCGGCCTTGACCCGTTCGCGTAGGATGTCCCGCTCGAATTGGGCGAAAACGGCCAGCATCCCAGCAAGCGCTTCGCCGCTGGGGGTGGTCATGACGAGGGCCTCGCTGAGTGAGATGAAGCCGCCCTTGAGAGCCACGAGCTCCTGGAGCGTGGTCACCAGTTCGACAAGCGACCTTCCCCATCGGTCAAACCGCCATACCAGCGCTAGGGGTCACTCCTCTAATGGTTAATTATTACGCTAAGGATTGACTGTACAATAACGCAAGATCGGCTATAGACGCAGGCCAAACGGAGTAGTAATGCTAACTATTCACTCTTTGTGCTGTCATCGGCCCGTGCCGCCAATTGGACTAAGCACTCGGCAACGCCCAGACCTTTTACCTGGGAAACCGTAATGTTCAGGCCGCCATAGTGAATCTGATCTGATACTTGAGCGGGACGTCCTAGTTGAGCCATGACTAATCCGCTGACCGTGACCACCTCGGGATGCTCAAGCTTAATGCCGAACATCTCTCCCAACTCGTCTACGCGTGTTGTTCCCGTGATGCGCCGGCGCTTGCGGCGCTGTAATGCGGTGTTCCCCTCTCCCTGCGGTTCACCTGCTCCGCCCACAACCTCTTCAAATACATCTTCAAGTGTCACAATTCCCGCCGTGCCGCCATGTTCATCTACAACTACAGCAAACTGGGTATGTTCGATATTCATCCTTTTAATTAACGTGTCGAGAAGGATGGTGGCTGGCACAAAGAGCACTTGGCGAAGGTGTTTACTTTGCAGCGGGCTTTCTGCACGGATCAGTCTGAACAAGTCCTTGATATGAACCATGCCCTTGATGTTGTCGATGCTGTCTTGGAATACAGGATAACGGGTATGCGGATCAGCTGTTATTATTGCTTTCATCTCCGAGGGTTGCGCGCCCAAGGGGACTCCGCTTACATGGATGCGGGGGATCATCACTTCTTGTGCGCTGAGTGCTGTGAGATCAAACAGTTCGTTCAGGAGCTTCGTCGTCTCATTATGCAGCATGCCTTCTTTGCCGCTTTCGGCAACAATGAGACGGAGCTCATCCAAGGTGATGGTCTCGGAGGCGGTTTGTGCGGCTTCAACCCCGCACACCCGGAGCAACTGGTTGCCGATTGTGTTGAGTGCAATCACCAGGGGATAAGATAGAATGCGCGCCACCCACATCGGAGAGTAAAGCACAATTGCGCTGCGTTCGGCATAAAGCAGCGCCAGGGATTTAGGCACCATTTCGCCGAGCACGATGTGCAGGTAAGTCATGACCGAGATTGCACATACGCTGGCCAAAGTATGGGCTGTCGCAAGGCCCGAGGCCCCCGCCCAGTGCAGCACCTCAATAAACCACAGCGCCAGCGAGTGTTCGCTGTACATGCCGAGACCTAAGCTCGCCAGCGTGATTCCTAGCTGGGCAGTCGCCACGTATTGATCCTGCTGCTTGGGATTGCTAAGCACGCGGTGTATCGACGCGGCTACGATGCTGCCTTCGCGCGCCCGTTGTTCAATGACATGGCGCGGTGCGCCGACAAGCGCGAATTCTGCGGCGACGAAAAGCGCATTCAGCGCAATGAGAATAATTAGAATCAGCAGGGCAGTCACTTTGGTTCGCTGCCTCCCTGCTCAGCAACTGTATCTGGAACTTCCACGATGATGGAGGTCACCGCATTATTTTCCACGGATTCGACCGTGACCTTTGTCCCGGCGATGACCAGCATCTCCCCTTTCCTCGGAATACGGCAAAGAATGTTGGCAATGTGTCCGCTGATCGTGTCGGCATCCCCCGGCCATTCGATGCCCAGCCAATCGGAAACCATTTCGCGCCGCATTTCTCCGGGAAACCGGAGCTTCCCGCGGGCAAGACTTTGTACAACGCGCGGCCGCTTAAGTTCGTCCGGGATATCCCCTAGAAGCTCAGAGAGAACATCTTCTATGGAGATGAGGCCCGTGAATTCGCCAAGCTCATCAACAACAAAAGCAAGATGCGTATGCTGCTCACGAAATAGATTAAGCAGCCGGTCAACCGCTACCATCTCCGGGACGAAGACGGCGGGGCGAACTGCCTCGGTAATTGATTGGAGGCTTCCTCTAGCGAAGCGGGCCGTGACCTCGGTTGTGTGCACGAATCCTATGAGATTATCCAATGTCTGCTCATAAACGGGCAGGCGCGTATAGGGGCTGAGCAGAATCGCATCAATACAGCGCGAGACGGGCCACGACGCATTGATCGCGTCCACGCGCATGCGCGGTACCATGAGCTGATGCGCCTTGGTCAGCGGCAGACGCAGTGCTTCGCGCAAACGCTGATACTGCTCAGGCGCGAGGCTGCCGGATCTCCTGCTGTGCAAAAGGATTGATTCTATCTCCTTGACTGAATGCACATGCCGGTGCGTTGTCAGGGGCACGCGAAGCAGGCGAAGCAAAAAGATACCGCTGCCGTTCAGCACGCGGATGAAGGGCCGGAAAAGCATGAGCGACCAAAGCATCGGCCGGATTGTATTGAGGGCTGTCTTCAGCGGGAAACGCAGCGCGAGCGATTTCGGCACCAGCTCACCAAAGATCACCTGCAGGCAGGTAAACAAGACCAGCAAGAAAATCGCAGATATTGAATAAGCTGTCACTTCCCCGATGCTGGAGTATTGACTTAACAACTTGGCAATTGCCGGTGAAAAGGCCGCATCCGCAAACGCACCTAAAATCAAACTGGAGACGGTAATGCCTATTTGACATGCAGCGACATACGTATCGAGTTTTGGTGCTTCCTGGACAAACGGAAGAAGCTGTTTGGCATTTTCGTTGCCCGTGTGCGCTAAATGAGCAACCTGCGCACGCCGTACTGCTACTGAGCCGAACTCGGCAGCAACGTACAGAGCATTGATCAAAATAAGAACTAAGGCGATAAATAACGCGAAAAGCATATCTAATCTGGCGGCTCGCCGAGCCTGCTTATTTCTTCCACTGCGGCCGGGTACGTTCGGCGGCGGGCAGCTCGCGCGGGGCTTCTCCGGCGACAATCGCGTTGTCCGTGGTGTCTGTGACCCAGAGCCAGAGACCGTTTTCGTCTTCTACCGCGTCAATTAGATACTCGTGTTCGGCTTCCACTTTGAATTTAAGTGAAGTGTCGGCGCGGGTCACAAAGGACTTGGTTGACGAATCACCGTCATGGTACAGCTCCAAAGAAATTTGAAGGACATGTTCGCCCGGCGAGATCAAGGTTTTGTTGTCCAAGAAGACAGGAGCTTTGCCGTCCACAGTCTTGATTGTAATCAAATCTTTTCCGTTGCGGAATATCGGGCTTGGCGTATGGACGACCCCGGCCTTGACAAGTTCAGGGTCCGGTGATGACGGTTCGAGCGCGCCCGAGCCGCCCAAGCATCCGGAAAGGACAACGAGAGAACAGAACAACAGTCGGACGAAGGCAAAACGCAGCACGGAAGTGTTTTCGATATTCATTTAATCTTGCTCTCCGGTTTTAATAAGCGGCTTTCTCATGGAGACAACGGTGTCTTTGTCGTCATATTCGACCTGAAGATATTTTGCAGATGGCTTGGCGACCAGTTCCCATGCGCCAAGAGAAAGGATATCAAATACGCCGTATGCGAAAGCGCGAAATACGCTTGGTTCCGCTTCGGGCAGATACTCATACATGTCAGTTGACCCGCCCCGGGCATTCGGTATTGAGGACTTCGGATTTCCAAGTTCGCCTTCCACGGCTTTTCTTTGCGCGCCTGCGCCGAGGGCAAGCAAGTCGGGACCGTGCCGTCCGTGCAGCGCATCGCGCACGGAACAGCCGCTGGTGACCAGGCCAAGCAGCACGACGAAGAAATATACTGCCGAAAGGCGCATAAAATATCGCTCCAGTAATTAGAGCCTTAGCATTCATCTTTAGCTGAGGCAAGGGAGCGGTTTTTGCGTGTCCAGGCAGGTTGGCTAACCGAGAGCACTGTGCGTGAATCAGTCGTGTCCATGCCGCTGTGGTTTAAGCGTGGGCGGCACGAGAGCATGATGCGGTAAATCATGCTAGATCATCTAAAACTCCGAGGATCGACATGCTTCCCGTTTATATTTCCGGCCGTCAACTTAGGCTCAGCGAGTTATTCTCGCTTGCGCCATTTGCCATCACGTCGGACTGGTATGGTGCGCCGCTGCCGCAGCCGGTGCTGATCTATCTTGCGGTTGACCCGGCGGCGATTCATTTTGGTGCGCAGGTAATGAGCGCGCCATCTTGCGACATGGCGCTTGCGCCGGGTAGTTTCGTCGAGGGATTGTGGGAAGAAGACGTAATCGAGCTGTTCATCAAGGACGACGGCAGCGCAAGATACCAGGAATTCAATCTTGCCCCAAGCGGCGCCTGGTGGACTGCCGTGTTTTCGGAGTATCGGATACGCGTGCACACAGAAGACTTCGCAACGCCGGCGGCAATTTTCAGCAAGCACGATGGCAGCAGGTGGAAAGTGGGTTTTTCTTGCCTGCGCGAGGCCCTCGCTGTTCAGGCCTGTTTTACCGAGCAGTCAAAGGCCGCAGTTTATGCAATTACCGGCAAGCACGAGCGCCGGTACTGCGCACTTGTTCCTGGCTCTGGAAAACCTGATTTCCACTTAAGCAGTTCATTTCTTAACCTGCTGCCTGTGGCGTGTGCGTAGCCGCGGCTAACGGAATGTCATCACCGGTTCGCCGAAGAGCTGCTCCACTTTGTTGCAGAGAGCTTCCGATGGTGCGACCTTCACATCATCCGGAAGTGAAACGGTAGTTTCGCTGTGGTTGGGGCGGACAAAGAGCAGTTTTACTGTGCATTCGCCTTTGTGCTGGGCCAGCAGCGAACGAAGCTGGTCCAGGCGCTCGCTGCTGCATTGCTGCGCCGGAACGCGGATTAATGCTTCTTTGGCGGCACGGTCGCGGCAAGCAATGGCCGACTCGACACTGTTGGCGATAATCGTACGCCGTTCATCAGAGACATCAAGCCGCCCGGAGACAAGCACCGGATCTTGGCTGTTCAACATTTCAAAAACCTTTTGGTACGTGTCGGGCCAGACTATTGTCTCCAATGTTCCAAAAAGGTCCTCCAGAATGAAAGTCGCGTAGCGGTCCCCTTTCTTGGTATTTTTCAATTTAAGAAAGGTGATCACGCCGGCCACTGTTACAGAGCTGCCGTCCGCGTAAGAACGGACGCTCTCCGTATTCAGTGAACCAATGCGCTCAAATTCGAGCCGGAATTTCTCAAGCGGGTGACCGGAGAGATAAAATCCAAGTGCTTCGCGTTCATTCGCCAATTTAATATTTACCGGCCACTCGGGCAACAATGGACGTCCGGGACGGTACGGATCTTCATCCGGCTTTGCCGTGCTGCTGAACAGTCCCATCTGCGCTGAGTTTTCATTTTCCTTGGCGCGCTGGGCCAGTTTTAACGTGTCTTCGAGCCGTTCAATCATTTCTGCGCGCGCAAGCTCCGTCCAGTCAAAGGCGCCGGCCTTGATAAAATTCTCCATGCTCCGCCGGTTGGCAAGCGTTGAGTCCACGCGGCGGCAGAATTCGTAAAGGCTCTTAAATGCCCCGTGTTCCTTGCGTTCGGCTATGATTTTTTCAACAGCTTTTTCGCCCACCCCCTTGATGGCGGCCAGCCCGAAAACGATCTTTTTCTTCACGACATTAAAGCCCACTTCCCCGTGGTTTAAGTCCGGCGGCAGGACGGGGATCTTCATCTCACGGCATTCATTGAGATTCTTCAGTGTCTTATCGGTGTCACCCATTTCAAAAGTCATGAGCGCGGCCATAAACTGCTGCGGATAATGGGTCTTCAGATACGCGGTCTGAAACGAGATAAAGGCGTAAGCGACGGAATGGCTGCGGTTGAAGCCGTAGCGGGCGAAAGTCTCCATCTGGTCGAAGACATCACTGGCGAGCGCGGCGTTAATGCCGTTATTCTTTGCGCCGGAAACAAAGAGATCCCGTTGTTTAGCCATTTCTTCCGGCTTTTTCTTGCCCATCGCGCGGCGCAGCATATCGGCTTGTCCGAGCGAGTACCCCGCCATGGAGCGGGCGATCTGCATGATCTGTTCCTGATAGAGAATGATGCCGTAGGTGTCGGAAAGAATCGGCTCGAGCAGAGCGTGAGGGTACTGTACGCGTTCCCGCCCGTGCTTGCGGTTAATGTATTTGTCAACCATGCCCGCATCAAGAGGTCCCGGACGATAGAGCGCAAGGATCGCGACCAAATCCTCAAAACAGCTTGGCCGCAAACGCGTAATCATTTCTGTAATGCCGCTTGATTCGAGCTGAAACACGCCGATTGTCCGTCCGCTGGAAATCATCCGGTAGGTTTTTGCATCGGCAAGCGGCAAGTCATTAAGATCAATTTCGATGCCCAGTCCTTCTTTAATCAGGCGCACTGCTTCGTGGAGCACGGAAAGAGTCTTCAACCCGAGAAAATCAAACTTAACTAATCCGATTTTCTCTACCCAGTTCATCGAGAACTGTGTGACCACCTGGTCATCTTTGTCGACCATCAGCGGCATAAATTCCACCACCGGACGATCGGCGATGACCAAACCGGCGGCATGAGTCGATGTGTGCCGGGACAACCCTTCAAGCTTTAGCGCAAGCTCAATTAGTTCCTTTCCCTCTCCTTCCGCATAATCTTTTAGCCGCTTTTCCATCTTGAGCGCTTCAGAAAGCGGATAATCAAAACCTTGGCGCGGAGCGGGAATCAGTTTAGCGATGCGATCGGTTTCGGCGTAGCTCAAACCAAGCACACGGCCAACGTCTTTAATGGCGGCTTTTGCTTTAAGGGTGCCGAACGTGACAATCTGCGCGACCTTGTCCCGTCCGTATTTCTGCGAGACATATTCAATTACTTTATCACGTCCAAAGATGCAGAAATCAACATCAATATCGGGCAGCGAGATGCGTTCGGGATTGAGGAAGCGCTCAAAAAAGAGCTTATGCACGATCGGATCGATCTCTGTAATATAGAGCGCGTAGGCGACAAGCGATCCTGCGGCGCTGCCGCGTCCTGGACCGACGGGAATGTCATGCTCTTTTGCCCAGAGGATAAAATCCGACACAACCAGGAAGTAGTCGGCAAATCCCATCTGGATAATCAGCTTTATTTCTTCTTCCAGGCGCTCACTGTAGTCCGCGTGTTTTTTCGCGGAGAGCTTCTCCCCCTTGGCGGTGCGAGCGTCGAGGCGCTTGCGCAGTCCTTCACGGGCTTTGTCGGCAAACACCATCTCGTTTGAGCGCCCAGTGCCGGCGCTGAACTGCGGCATA
Source organism: Pseudomonadota bacterium (assembly GCA_029555385.1). Taxonomy (GTDB): domain Bacteria; phylum Bdellovibrionota_C; class UBA2361; order SZUA-149; family SZUA-149; genus JAKPSH01. The sequence continues at coordinate 56,122 of JAKPSH010000212.1, read as the reverse complement.
AAGTGCTTTGAGAAATCAAATTGCAGGTTGCAGCGTTCGGCAATTTCCACAGTGCGCCGCACAGCATCTTCAAAACCCGGAAGCTCTGCCAGCATTTCCTCGCCGGATTTAAAGTGCAAGCGTGCTTCTTCGTGATGGAGGCGATCTTCGTCGGTAATTAGCTTGCCAGTTGAAACGCACATCAGCACTTCCTGTGCGTAGTGATCGTCTGGGGATAAATAATGACAGTCATTGGTCGCAACAATCGGCACGCTGAGCTCAGTTGTCAGCTCGGCAAGCATCTTATTCAGGGTCTGCTGCTCCTTCATGCAGTGCGGCTGAACTTCAAGGAAGTAGCGGTCGCCGAATGCGGAGAGATATCTCTTGACGAAACGGCGCGCACCTTCAATGTCCTCATGTTTTGCATATTCACCTATTTCCCCGGACATGCAGCCGCTCAGGCAAATCAGCCCCTTGTTGTAACGCTCAAGCAGTTCAAAATCGACCCGGGGTTTGAAGTAGAACCCCTCGGTGTAACCCAGGGTGACCAGACGGCAGAGGTTGCGGTAGCCATCGAGGTCTTGCGCGAGAAGCGTTAAATGATACGTTCCCGCCCCGCCTTGCGATTGCGGCGTGCGCTCGCGGCGCGAGCCGGCGGTGACGTAGACTTCACAGCCGATAATGGGCTTGATTCGCTCCGCTTTGGCCAGCTGATAAAACTCAATTGCTCCATGCATGTTGCCGTGATCTGTCACGGCAACGGCTTGCTGTTTCTGCGCTTTGGCTTTCTCAATCAGCGCCTTCAGCTTGATTGCGCCGTCAAGGACGCTGTATTGCGTGTGGAGATGAAGGTGGACAAAATCAAACATGCGCGAACTGCAACAATTCAGTAAAAGTAAGAGTCAGTAACTGTTGATAACCAGTGTAATCCTTTGGAGTCAAAAGGTTTATGCTTTTTGGCTGACAACCAAGCAGGGACCGCAAAGTGCTGATACAATACCGGTTTCGCCGAGCTTAGCCAAGACAACTTTGACCAATGAGGAGAAGCTCACGGGATGTTTGGTTCTGAGGCGGGTATGCCCAGTGCGGCTCCAACAACGGTATTGGTCAGTGCCCCTTGATATGCGATCAGTGCGGCACGCATGGCATCTGAAGTGCGCAAGGTTTCCTCGAGGCCTTGTCCGGCCAGAAGCTCGATCCATTTCTGCGTGACGGAAGTAAGAGCTTCGGTTGCGGTGCGCGGCACGAGGGCCGGCATGTTGGGCACGCAATAGTGCACGATCTCTTCTTCAATATATATCGGCTGCGAAATAGTCGTTGAGCGGCTGGTCTCGGCAAAACCGCCTTGGTCAATGCAGATATCAACGATTACGGCGCGTTTCTTCATGCCGCGGAGAATCTCCCGCGTCAGCAGCTTAGGGGCCAAAGCTCCCGGGACGAGCACTGCGCCGATCACCAGGTCGGCTTCTCCTGCCTCGCGCTTGACTGCGGCAGGTGTGCAATGCTCAGTACGCGCCCGATAGGGGCCTTCGGCAAACTGCTCAAGACGTTTCGGATTAACATCCATAATCACGGTATCCGCGCCGATGCCGATTGCCGTCTTCGCCGCACTGCTTCCCGCAGCTCCTGCGCCAATGACGAGCACGCGGGCGGGCTTCACACCCGCCGCGCCGCCAAGCAGCACCCCGCGCCCGCCGCTGCTTGACTGAAGCGCATAAGCTCCGCACTGCACTGAGAGCTTGCCGGCGATGATGCTCATCTGTTCAAGAATCGGAAAACGCCCATCAACGGTGACCAGGTCATAGTCAAGTCCCGTCACTTTATTGTCAATCATTGCCTGCACCATCGCAGGTGCGACCGCTGGATGAAGAAAGGAAAAAACGGCAAGTCCAGGGCGGAAGAACGGCAGTTCTTCAGGCGCTGGTTCCTTTACCTTGACCAGCAGCTCGCATTCTTGCCAAACGTGTTCGAGGGTTTCTGCTACTACAGCGCAGGCGCTGCGGTATTCATCATCGGTAAATCCGCTGCGCTCACCTGCGCCACGTTCGATGATTATCCGGTGTCCCCGCCCTGCAAGCTGCGCGGTTTTGTCCGGCGTCAGACCGACGCGGCATTCACCATTCTTTCTTTCCCGCGGAATACCGATGATCATACAGGTTTCCTTTCCCCCGCTCTCCAACCGTCATATTACCTATAGATACCAGCGAATATGTAATTCTGCCATAGAAATGACCCGGCTCAGGGCAATGAATGGGCATGCTTGGTTCGTGTCCGCTCTTTGCCCTGTTGTCAGCGGGAGACAGCAGCACAATCCGCTGCCGGTGAGCAATACCGGATCTTCGCCCTAATGGCGGGCATCAAAACCTGTGAGTGCACGGACGCCGGGCCGGTTCATTTAATGTTTCCCGATGTGCAGACGGTTCCTCCCCTCTCCTTTGCCTGTGCCGGCGCGTTGCAGCACAGCCGAAGGAGATGGGGGAAGCAGCAGGTTATTTCCCTTTTTCCTCCGCTTGTGTTCGTTTCGATTGAAGCCCGCTACACTTTCCCGAACAAGGAGAAGGATCATGATTGCAGAAAACACACGGCAGCGTCCAACGCTGGCGGCCCTGGCCGATGAAGCATGTGAACTGTGTGTTCTTTACGCCGGTGAAGCCGCGCATATCGCATTGCAGCTTCGCTGCAGGCTGGACCGGAGTGCCCAGGCTGACTTGGCCGGGCCGGTTGAGGGAGCGCTGCGCGAGTGTCTGTATGCGGCGCCGGTATCGCCGGAGCTGTATGCTCTTGCGCATGAAGAAGAGCGTGAAGACATCGCTCGCGCAATTGATGACGGCTGCCTGCGGGCGCGAAAGCAGCTCAACGGCACGCTTGACGATAGCGCCTGGCGCGGACTGAAGACCGCGATTCTCTACCGCTTCGCTTGGTGATGTGTGGTCATGTTTCCGGAGAGTGAGGCAGGCGGATTGCGCAACGTGGTCAACCACCTACGGTTATCCGCTTCCCCCGCTCTCCGGAGGCTCTGATCCTGCGGGATCTTCGTGCATATAGGCGGTAGAATCTAAGAAATATAAGAGAAGTGACGTTCGCGCCCGATCGTTACCCTTCCCGCCGGGCTAACGGTGAGAGTCTGCGCCGCAGCATCAATTTGCATTAAATCGAGAAGAATACTGCTTGCTGCAATCTCTGCGGCTTTTTCCTTTTCTGCTGCGGGCTGCAGGCGAATCTGCACCAGCGTGGTTTTTTCGTTAAACGGGATCTCCGCCAGGTACAGCCGGGCGAAACGTCCGCCTTCATCGTCAAGCTGAAGCCTCACGTCACGATGCCGCTTGAGATGGACGCACCCGCTTCGTGCGTCGACAATGATGCCGCGTGAATACAGCTCCGCGCGGATGCGGTATGGACTTGCCGCAGGCATGTCCGGATGGGCTTGATAAACTATCTCGGGGTTAACGCGGATTAGTGCGGGGTGCTCGCGGTAGTGCCCCGGAATGTGCAGAGCACCATAATGCTGCTCTGGAACAATAGTCAGCACGCGCGCTGTCTGAGAAGATGTATCAACTGAACCGTCAGATCTTTGCCGCCGATCGTTTTTGGCAATAATGAGCAGCGCTACGCCTTCCGGCCGGGAGAAGACTTCGATGCGTTCACGCACGGGATTGAAGGTCATCTCCTTCGCCGGGCCGGATATTTTTGCTGCATCTAAGGAGATCGTGCCATGTTCGTTGTGATCGCAGCGGATAGTTATTCCGATGCGCGTAAGCAGGCGCAACGACAGCTCGCCATGACAAACTATATCAACGCCGGAAGGCTTTTCCACGCAAGAATTCCCTGTACCGCTGGTGCGATCTTGTGCGGCAAGTGATCGATCATTCTCCGCCTGTGTTGATTCCGCCGTTGGCCTGGCCGGCAGTATCACCTCGCCTGCTTGGTGCTGTTTTGGCGCTTGCGCTCGTGTGCTGTCCGCCGCAGACGGCGCGCAATTCGCCCTGCCAGACTCAGAAAACGGCCCACTCATGACGCAACCCTATAACCCGTAGTTGAGGCTTCCGCCCTTAATTCTTATGCGTATTGCACTCGTTCGTGTTTCAATTATAGCGGTTCTCGCAACCGCTCGGCGATAAGGCCCTTTGCAGTTTGTGTCACCGGAATAGGGAAACAGCGACAGCAAGGCTTGTGGGCAATTACGTCCAGGGCTGCCAATATTCTTGAATCGGGATGTCGGGTTTAACTAGAGAGAACCAACAATGTCTCGCCCAGGCCGCCGGTTACCCTGGCCAACGCCCCATAATCTAATTTTTCTGCTGTGTCGGAATCTTCGTGGTAATACGGATAGCGGAAAACAGCAGTGTCGGTCACCATCAGCGCCGGATAACCTTCTTGCCAGAATGCGGCGTGATCCGACCAGTCAATCCCGGGCATGCTGCCTGGCGCCGCCAGGCCTTGGGACGGAAACTGGGTGTGTTTGCGGAAGGCTTCCAAGGTACGGCAAAGCAGCGGTGCGGAGGCAAGATTGGCGACGAATGCAATAAAATCACCTGTCTTTGGATAGTTCATCGACAAGGGGGCCGGATACGCCTGACTGCCCGGTGCACTGGAGTAATATCCTATCGTTTCGAGCGAAAACATGCCGATGATCTTTTCGCCCCGCTTGCGGGCCGCGCGCGCGTGCACGATGCTGCCCATGGCCTGAGTCATAAAGAACGGCGGTTCTTCATTGGCAAACGCAACGAAGCGCAGCGTCCTGGCCGGCTGCGTCATATTACTCCGGCGCGCAAGCTCAATCAGCGCGGCGACGCCGGATGCGTTGTCGTTTGCGCCAGGACATGTTTCACCAACAGTGTCATAGTGTGCGCCAAGGAGGAGAATCTCATCTGGTTTCGAGCTGCCGCGGATTTCAACAATGAGATTGGCTGCGGTAAACTGCGATAAACCGAGATCGACCAAAAACTCTTCGCGCTGCACGCTAAAGCCCGCTTCGCGCCAGCAGTCAGCAATGTAGTTTTGTGCACGCAGGAAATTGTCATAAACTAGCATGCTTCGAGCGCCAATTTCTCCGGCAAGCGCGTCGACATGATGCCGAAGGATATACGCAAGTTCGGTTTCGCCAGGACTCAAGGGCGGCAGAGGTCCGGAAAAAGACTTACCGGAGAGTTCCATCGGCTGTGGTTCCTATGATTTGCCTGTAATGCGCGCGAACTCGGGGAGAGCTCGCAGTGATGCTAAGTCCGGTTCGCGCTGTGCCGCCTGTTTGGCCCGCGGATCGCGTACAATCGTCAGCTCAAGGAACTTAAGAGCCTTATCCGTATCGCCAAGCACGGCGTAATAGCAGGCCAAATTGTACAGCGCCGGTGCGTGATTACGGTTCAGCTCCAGAGCTTTTTTGAACTGTTCCAGTGCTTCAGCCATCCGGTTCAGCCGCTGATAGCAAACACCAAGATCAAGATGCGCTTCGATATAATCAGGTTTGAGCAGCACGACTTTTTCATAGCCGGCGGCTGCCTGTTCGTATTGGCGGCGGCGGTAGTGCTCTTTTGCCTCGCTGAAGAGAAACTGCACATCGGCACTGCCGTTGCCGGGCGGCTCTGAGGGTGCGTCTTCAGCCAACTGCGGTGTGGCATGTGTGTCCGCGTACGGGGAGATTGCGGACGCCGCCGGTCCAGGCTCCGGGCTTTCTGCTGGCGTCGCCTGCGCCGTTGCGCCGGCGTCCGGTGCTGGTTCCGGCGGCTGTGGTCCATTATAGATAAAAAACCATGCCGCTGCCGCGCAGATCGCTCCAACAGCCGCTGTGGCGGCCAGACGATGCTTGCGTAAAAAGCCGAAAGTATCGCAGGATTCGCCGGTGCAGCGGGTTAGTTCTTGCATCATTTCAACGGCGCTAGCCGGACGCTTCGCCGGATCTTTTGCCAGACAGCGCATGACATGACTTTCCAACATGCGCGGTACTTTGCGAGCGGTATCCAGTGCTTCGAACGGAGGCGGTTCTTGGTTTAAATGTTTGAGGAACACTTCAATCATTGACGGTGCGTCAAACGGAGGTTTGCCGCTCAGCACTTCGTATAACATGACCCCGAGGGAATAAATATCAGCTCGGCGGTCAAGCTCTTGGCCCATAATTTGTTCGGGTGAGGCATAACGCGGCGTGCCGTAAAATGTACCTGCTTTAGTGACGACAGTTGCGCCTTTCTCGCCTTTATCGTGTATCACCTTGGCAATGCCGAAATCCAGCACCTTCACGGAAGGACTCCCGTCATCCCGCCGTGTGATAATCACGTTGTCCGGTTTGAGATCCCGGTGGATAATTCCCAGCCGGTGCGCTTCTTCCAGGGCTGCGCCGATTTGCTGAAATATCGTGCAGACCTCAGAGAGCTGCGGGGTGGACTCGCGCGACATCCAGCTTTTCATGGTTTCGCCCTGCACGTATTCCATGGCCAGGTAAGGACGGGACTGCTCAACACCGTAGTCATAGAGGATTACTGCGTTGGGGTGGGTCAAACTGCTGGCAATCTCCGCTTCGTGACGAAAACGGCGCAAGAAATCTTCATTTTCCACCAAATGCGAATGCAGCACTTTGATTGCAACTTGACGGCGAATCAGCGTGTGCTCGCCGCGATATACGGCGCCGATGCCGCCATGGCCAATCTTTTCGACAATGCGGTATTTACCGTCAATTACCGTGCCGATAAACGGGTCTTGTTTAAGAGAGTCGTCCACTTCCACCGTTTATACTTCGTCGGGCTTTTTGCCGTCCTTTAGCACTATATCCGTTGCCGGACGCCAAATTCCGCCCGTGGCGAAACAGGCCCAGGCCCAGCGGATCCAGCCTTTCTTATTAAAGAGCTGGTAACAAAGCCAGAATGCCCAGGCAAACATCAAGGCATGCCATGCCCCGAGAGGCACTGAAAACAACACAATTGACGGAAGCTGGGGTCCGCTGTGGCCGGCATACCATTGTAAGCGCCAGTTGCTGGAGCCGAACCCCGCAATGCTCATATCGGGCGAACCAGAGAGCCCGCCGGCGATCGCTGCGTATAATACCCCGGCAGACGCGAAAGTCAGCAAAGTAAGCCCAACTTGCAGCGCATTAAATACAGTTCTTTTTTCGGCGGGACGTTTCTCTCGGCCACTCAAGGCGATAAACCACAGCGGCGGAATGATCATCGCTATGGCGGGCAAGTGGCTCAAGCCCAAACCGAGGAGGATCCAGTTGAAGACGCCGAGCGGTGTAATACTTTTCTTGCCCAAAAGGAATGCGGCGAGAACGATAAGCAGCACTTCGCCCCAGTAGACGAAGACCGGCCCCCACTTCGGGCCCTGCGCCCAGAGCACCCATCGTTTTGACGGCATTTGCACCGAGAGATGAACATTGGTGGCCTTTCCGTCAATCGCCGGACGAGGAAAGCGAGATACCATCTTGTGCTGAAAAGGCTGCTGGAGCTGCACGCGGAAAGTCTGCATTCCAGGTGTAAGCGGCAGATGAAGTTCGCTGTTTTTAGGCCGGATCGTTTTTACCTGGCCGTCCTTGCTGACTTCCTGCACTTCTGCATGCGCGGGAAGCTTCAAAAGCTGCCAGCCGCCGTGACTGCTGCGCACATCGAGTTCCAGCGTTGTATCGAGCAGGCGCAGTCCGGGCACATGGTTCACCGCGGCCCGGTCAACAGTGATCGTCTGGCCTTCGATGCCCTGCGGCTTCTCGATGCCGATAATTACTTCTTCTCCGGGAAAGGGATGCCAACGGATAAGATTCTCACCATTTGCGACAGTCTCTGCGGGCAGCAAGCCCTGCGTTTTGCAGCGATAGATTGTGCTGCATCCGAGCTGCCAGACTTCCGTCAGCGGTGAAGTTGCTGACGCACGCAGCGTAAGCTGCGGTTCTTCCGTGATAACGCTGGCCCAGCTCAGGGATGATTCGCCGCGGGCAAAGGTGAGCAGCACTTCCCCCTTTTCAACTTTAACATCAGGATTGTTCACTGCCTCGCCATGAACGAGCGGGATTTTAACAAGCTGAGCGCGCTCTGTATTACCCAGGCGCAGCACCTTGGTTCTTACAGTCCACGGGATACCAAGATCCAGGCGGCGTTCCACAATAAACCATGGCGGGAGCAGTACCTCCTGTTTTTCTGTCTCGCCGGTTTTTACCGCGGAACCGGACTTTCTGATCAGTTGCAGCGAGGAACCGACGCTTCCGGTTTCACTGATTCCATCCACGTCCCAGGCCGGAGCATGCACGAGAACGCGCTTGGGAGCGGAGCCGAATTGCAGCGTAACAGTGGAAGATGGAATCAGCCTGCCGCTGGCGCTGACTGAATGCGTGCCATTAGCCACGCGCACCCAGAGCAAGCCGCGCTCATCGCGCCGTATGGCGCTTGTTTCGGCTCCATCAACCAAAATTCTTTCCGGCAAGAATTGATCAAATGGTCCGGGCAGGGCGACGGCTCCGCTGCCGTCGCTAGCTGCTGCCGCCTGGATTTTTACCTCTTGACCGTCGATTTCAAGCGACAATGTTTCGAGCGTGGTGCAGCCGGAAGTGCAGCGCGCGTTCAGCAGGCGGTTTTCAAGTTCTTGCAGCAAATCAGGCCCCGGGAATTGCTGTGTTTGCGCGTAAGCAGCAGGCGGCGCGAAGATTACGCTGACCATAAGCAGTGCTGCTCCGGCTGTGCTGCCTGTTCCCACGTCCCGGCGGCGGACAAAGAGCGAGGCAAGCGCGGTAAGAAGCAGCACGCGGAGTACGGACAAAAACGCATTTTGACCGGGGCTCAACAGATAGAGCTTCAGATGCTGGTTTCGTTTGACAGGGCCATTCCAGTTGAGCGTCCATTTCTTCCAGCTCCAGGACGGCACGCCGGGTCCAGTCTGCACGATAGCTTTCGGGTCGGCCTGTTTGAGCCGCTGAAGCTTATCCTCTATTGCGCCAGTGCTCCGTCCTTCATCCTCAGCCAGATAAGAAAGCCCGGATTTGGGGGCCCATTTTTCAGCGGGTTCCTGTCGCGGAAATGGAGAGGAAGGCATCACTGCCTGCTGCTTGCTCATCGACGCTTCCCGGTCCATTTTGTATTCGGCTTGCGGAATCCGGGAGTATTGTTCACGAGCAGCCATGCCGAAGAGCCCAACGACGGCGCTGATTACGGCGCAGGCGATGGCCAGTGCGCCGGCTGTTGTCAGCAGGCGCAGAAACCCTTTCCAATCGCGGCGCACCGCAAGGCGCACCAGCCATACGGCTCCAGCAATGATCGCGCCGAAGACAAAGATCGCAATCACCGGGCCCCAAACGAAAGACAGCATCATATTCAACCAAAGGTAGCGCTGTGCATATCTTATCTCGCCAAGCTGTGGAAAAAGAGCGGTCTGAATCTGACTGTAAATAAAAGGCAGGATAATCAACGCGAGACAAACCAGCGCGCCGTAGAGATAGAGGCGAACCAACTGTTTCAGTCCTGCTTCCGGGAGCACCCTCAGCAACGCTTGCGCCAGAAGCAAATGAAACCAGACCTGATAAGGAGCGCCCATTTCGCCGTGGCAAAGAACAAGCACACAAAGAGCAAGCAATCCCATGCGCTTGTCGAATAGCGCGGTCGTGGCTGCGGCGATAGCCAATACTAGAAAGACACCAAGCGGATCCCAACTCCAGGCCCAGGTTCCTGGACGCTGGTCTACCCCCCCTGCGTCGAGCAGTGACCAGCCGGGGGGCAAGTTAAGTTCAAACGAAAGCGATTTGGCATCGACGTCCCACCCGACGGCACTGAGGCGGCGGAGCGGCTTTTCGATGCGCGATTCCGCTGTCGCGGAGAGAGCTTGTGAGCGGACTTCTACTCCCGATAGTCCGTTTGCGGGGTCCCGGGTGATAACCTGATCTTCACCGTCCAGCGCAACATGTCCCAGGGTATTCCCCGGCTGCATGTTAATCCGCCATCCTTGATTAATCGTTCCGTTAAGGGTGTCCTGCAGGGTGTAGCCGGCACCATCGAGGTCCAGCCAAACGCGGCGCATTACGTTGACAATGTTAGGCGCTCTGCCCTGTTCGCCGCGCCGGGTTTCCTTCAGGGTGAGACTGTCGCTGGGACCGAGCAGATAAGCGGGGAAACCTCTCCATTCCGCGGGTAAGGAAGTTCTCTCCGGATCAATTCCCCGCCCCCCGGAGACTTCCACTGAACGAAGCTTCTCATCAGCGGCCCAGATCCACACTTCATGATCCGGCCAGCCGGGGACTGAATTTGCGACGTTGGAAAGCTGCTCCGGCGGCGAACCGAAAACTGTTTCCATCGACAGGACATGTACGCCGGGCCGGCCCTGGATACGCAGCGCGCCGTTTGCATCAAAATGATAGCTTAATGCACTTTGTATCTTAATTACTTGACCGTTAGTTAGCGAAACCTGCCCGAGGTCTATCTCGCGGGAGCTGCCGGCGATGCGGATATCCAGCCGCGTGTCCACCTTAAATGGCACTCCGTCGCTTAGTTTTCTTGAAACAGAAATTTTCACTGAATCCGCCTCAGTGGGACCGGTGGGGGCCGCCTGCTTGAGCCACATTTCACCCAGCGGGCTGACGCGAACCGAGCGCATGCGTTCGCCGAAAACCGTAAGCTCAATCAAACCGCTGTCTACCGGCACTAAGAGTGCCTCCGGCATTGAATTCCATGAGAATGTTCCGCTAATCGAGTGTTCGCCGGCTTTAAGATATGTATATGGCCGGCCCGCCCGGTCGAGCACCGTCAGTGCTTTTCCGGAGTCGGAGACAGCTTGCGGCCACACGGCGTTGCCGCCGGGCAGCGGCAGCTCGCCGTCCGCATCCAGCACGGCGCGAAATGTGAATTGGCCGCTGTTTTGATTGAGCGTCAACGCCAGCTTGCCGGGCCAGTTGCAGACGCGTTCCCTTCCGAGAGCGGCGCAAGGCAGATGCGGGTGGCGCTCAAGAACCCACTCTACCCAAGGCTGCAACGGATCTGGAACATAAACTTCCCGTGGCGCGGCCAGGGCGTGCTGTGACGAAATAAGAGCAAACATCGTGCACGCAGCCAATACAAGCAGCGAAAACTGTCGATTCATTGCTTTATCCTCAGGTTCGAGTTTCTGCCCCGGATACGGTTATACCCGCTTGCGGGGCATTCCAAAAGGCAAAGAATCGCTGCAAAAACCGATAAATACACACTTTGTTTCTGGGGATGCATAACAAATATAAGGAGATAATAGCTGGTTCATATGAGCATGCGGAAACTTGAAAGAAGGACTGCGGCGTTCGACGATCCTTTTGACGAACCCGTGCGCATGCCTGAGACAGCCCCCCCAGCAGGCGGTGCGCCGGAACTCGACCCGACTAAGTTTCAGATAGCGGATACGCTGCGCACACGCGCTCTGAGTCCCCTTGATCTTCAAGCAAAACTTACCGATCCGTTCATGCTTGATGAAGAGCGGGCTGAATACAACCGCTTGCTGAGCACGCAGGCCGCTCCGCCGCCGGTGAGTCAAGCAGTTTCACTTGAAGTGCAAGCAGAGCCGCATTTTGCCGCGGCCCGCTCGGGCTATACCTTGTCGCAGGCGGCAGTGGATATGCATCATATCGAAGCTCCGCTTCCTGCGCGCGGACCATTCGGCGAAACGCTTGGTGTCGAAGGCAGTCTGCTTCCGGAAATAAAGCCACAAGGGCTGATGTGTTCGGTCGGCTACATCGGAGTTCCGCACGGACTGCTTGCACCGCGGGATTACGGCGGCGGATCGTTTGCGACGCAGTCCCGGTCGACGGAGCAGCAGCGCAATCCGTTTGAAGGTATGCTTGTTTCCAATGAGGAAATACAGCGTCACTTTCAACCACAGCCGCTGAACTCAGGTATCCCGTCGCTGTGGCAGAAGCACGGGCCCAGTCCTGTTGAGGAGATCATCACCCGCTTGTTTCAGATGTTAAAGGCTCTATTCGGTTTTGGCCCGCAAGGAGGCTATCGCGGCGGACGCCCTGAGATGGGGCGAGGCTGATTTCCGGAAATCATTAAATCAAACCCGAAAAGTGAGTCTTTTCAGGCATCCGATGTCGTCAGGGAATGATAACGAGGGATAATTTCGCTTCCTGGACTTCACGAGATCTCTCCTTTACACTGCGGTTTGTTGAAAGATTGTGGTGTCTCTGCGTTTGGCAAAGATCCGCCTCTTACACGATGCCTTAAAGACTCTCGCCGTCTGCGTTCTGGCGGCGCAATGACAAGAGATACAATATGCACAGCAGTGTTGAAGTTGTTGACCAGGTGCTTGCGTGCCGGTTTGAGGCGCACCGCGCCATCGCCGGGGCGTCGTTAAGTTCAGACCGGATGTGCATTGTTCTTGAACACCGCATGCTCGCGAAACGAATTGCCAAGGCCATGCTCAAGAAGTGGCGCAGCTACTACGAACCCGACGAGTTGCAGAGCATCGTTGATATTGCCTTGTGCGAAGCAGCCAGAGCTTACCGGCCTGAAGTGGGAGCAAAATTCTCAACGTTTTATTTTTATCACCTCAAAGGCCGTCTCGTGCGGGAAATTGTCCGGCAGCGTGCACAGCGCAAACTTTCAGCCGCCCGGCTGCCGCAGATGCTTGCGAGTGGAGATGAGCACGAAGAGCCTTCCTTGGAAGCGTTGGGCAAGGAGCCAAATCGCCTTTCTCCCGAGATTGACGCAGTTGCTGGACCCGATGATGTGTATTACCGTAAACAACTCTTGGATCTGAGCAATCAGGCGCTGGCTACTCTTGGGGAGCTGGAGCGGGAAATTATCCGTCAACTTTATTTTCACGGAGAAACATCCGTGACTGTTGCACGTAAGCTCGGTTACAGCCGGGGGCATGTCTCACGATTGCATAGCCGTGCGATCAAAAAACTGCGCCGTTTCGCCGAGCGCAGTGTAAGAAGTCCGCAAAAACAGGGCGTCTCTTGGCGTGTTGCCGTCTGATGGCGACATAAAAGCCCGTAGCGGCTGGATCATGCCGCGGTGCGGGGCAATAATTGTTCAAGAACAGAGCAATTAACAGCGAGTGCCTTTGGGCGCGCGGCGATTTCCCGCGGTCCAGAGGCATCGCGTGCCTTCTTGTTCTTTGACAGTGCGAGTTAGAGAAGCCCAGCGATTCTGCTGCGCGGCGAGGTGAGCAGCCCTTGCCACGCAGCAAGAACTTGGCTGCTATCGACGGTTCTAACAATTCACTAACCTCGTGTGTAGAAAGGGCCAGCGGTGCAAACATGGACCATCCAACTGCTCGAATGGGTTCCGCTTGGGGTGACGCTTCTACGGGAGCGTTTCCGGCACGATCAATTGCTCAGCCGCTCCTGCCGCATGCGCCGCAAGGCGCTGATTGACCGGTACGATCGCCCCGGCCCCGGCGGACGGTGGGCCACCGTTCATATCGTGATCTGCGATCCGGACGGCAGGCCGCGGGCTGCGGCCCGTGATACTCACGTCAATTGTCTCTGCGCCGGATGTCCCCATGAAAACGGGGTCATCCAGCACTACACTCTGGGCGAGGTTGATCTTGCGGCGGGTCCCACGTCATGTGATTTCTCACGGCTTGTGGTTGATGACTCGTGCGAGGATCTAGGTCTTGGTCAGGCGGTGACTGCGCTGGGGGTGAGGCTGGCCATGCTGATGCCCCGAGTGATGATGTTTCATGCTGTGGTGTGGGAAGAAAATGCAGCGTCGTGCGAGATTCTCCGGCGGGCGGGATTGCAGAATGTGGAAGCCTCGCGCCGCCGCTTTTCGTACGATGTCCCGGGCCAAGAAGTGCCCGTGCTCCAGATGAAATGCGCTTTGCGCAAGGACGCAGTTGAAGAGCAGGTGCGGAACCTGTGGTGCTATGCGCTGAGGAAGCTGTCGGCGCATGGCATTGAACTGCGTCCAGCATCCAGCAAGGAGGAGATGCTGATCGAGGTGTGATTCCAAGGGATGACTGCGGCTGACCAAGCTGCTGCTGCGCAGGAGGTTATTGGGAAGGGAAGGCCAAGCCCCTTGCTGCAGCAGATAATATTTGCCGCGTGAGAGCAGTTCCTGGAGTTGCCGTCTTGGGTCGGGATCGAGTAAAAGTAGAGCGGCAGAACATGGTGAGGTATTCGTGGCCCGGGAATTCGACGTGCCGCTTTTTTTTCGCAGCACACTTGTAGAAAAGTTCAAACAGCGCGGCTCCCGCAAAGAAGCGGAGGGAAATTCTTTGCCGGGAACGCTGGACTTTGGTCCGGTGCAGTTTGTGCTGGCCCGGCGCTTTGGCTTCTGCTTCGGCGTGCAAAATGCCCTGGAAATGGTGTACCGCATTGTCGCAAAGAACCCTGGGAAGCGAATTTTTCTGATTAGTGAGCTCATTCACAATCCGAGCGTTAACAGTGATTTGCTCCAGCGCGGGGTGCGGTTTCTAATGGGACCGGGCGGTGAGCGGACTTTTGATTTCTCCAATCTTACCGCAGAGGATATCGTTGTTATTCCGGCATTCGGCACTACGCTGGAGCTTGAAGATGAGCTTGCGCGATGCGGGGTGGACTTGCGCCGCAATGACGCGACTTGTCCGTTTGTGAAAAAAGTATGGCGGCGGGCAGAGATGCTGGCCAAAGAGAACTTTACCGTAATTATTCACGGAAAATTCAGCCACGAAGAGACGCAAGCCACTTTTTCTCATACTGTTCGATCTGCCGCTGCGCTTGTTATTCGCGGCTATGATGAGGCACGGATTGTCTGTGACGTCATTTCAGGGAGACTTCCGGCAGACCGGTTTTTCGAGCATTTCGGTGATCGAGTATCAAACGGTTTTGATCCGGCATTGCATCTCCGGCGTGTGGGAATAGTTAATCAAACGACGATGCTCGCCATGGAAACAGAAGAGATCGCGGATTTGTTCCGGCGGACAATGGCCGGGAAGTTCGGCGAACAAGCGTTGGCTGAGCACTTCGCCGATACGCGCGATACGCTTTGTTATGCTACTTACGAGAACCAGACCGCTACTGACGAACTGGCACGAGCTGGCGCGGATTTGGCAATTGTCGTTGGCGGGTATAACAGCTCGAATACGAGCCATCTAGTTGAGCTGCTCGCCAACTATATGCCGGCATATTTTGTGTGCGATGAGCGGGAAATCATCAGTGCCGCCGAAATTCGGCATTTTGACTTGGACAGGAAAGAAGTAATGCTCACTTCGCCCTGGCTTGTTGCCCGCGATAGTGCCGGGCCGCTTCGTATCGCGTTGACTGCCGGTGCAAGCTGCCCGGATTTTACAGTCGAGAAAGTGATGCGGCGGATTTTAGAGTTCTTTCCCGAGGCTCAGGCCCTTAAGGCGTCGGCGCAGTAAATGGGGCGGAGATGCGAGCGCTGTTTGGGCGGGGATCCCCAGCCTTTACCCGGCGTGCCCGGTTCTTGTATTTATTCTTGATTCTGAGCGGCGGCGGGATCAGTTGCTGCTTTTCCAGCCAAAGATAGATTTGCTCGGCAGCGATGCGGTGCGCGACTTCATTTGGATGGAGGTCCTTGCCGGGAATGACCACCAAACGCTCCGGCGCCGCATTCTGGAATGCTTCCAGCAAGTCAAAATACTGAATGCCCTGCGCCGAAAGGAAATCAGACAGTCTTTTATGCACGTCTTGGAAGGGGTAATGAGAGTCGAATGAGTAGTGCACAAATGGGAAAATAAATACGGCAAGCGGCACGCCCGCTGCTGCGCAGACTCCCTGAATTTGCACTAATGCTTCAGAGAAGGTGTCCCAGGTTTCTTTTTCATAAAAGAGGCTGCGATGATAACGGATGTAAGACTCCTTGGTTTGCGAATTATGAATCCGGGAAGCGATCAGGCTGAGGGTGCGCCAGTGGTATAGAAGAGGCGTATGCTGGGGAGAGATTTTAAGCTCGCCGAATTTATACTTGCCTCTTAAACGTGGATTCTTCGGTTCGTAATCGGTAAGCTGCGGGTCATTTAGCGTAATTTCCAGCAGCACCAAATCAGTTCCTTCCTCCACGGCGCGCACGGTCTTGGCAACTTCGCTCCTAGTCGATGCGCCCCAGCGCCCGAAATTTACTACTTCTGCGCGAAGCTGTGTTCTGCCTGGATCGTTAAGATTAAGCATCCGCTCGAGCCGTTCGGGGAAAGCGTCATCGAATTGCAGATACGGGGCAAATGTAAATGAATCGCCGATTGCAGTGATGCGGAAAACATTTGCTGGTTTTGGCACCTGGTATGGCTGATCGTCCACGGCATCCGAAGTTTCGTAAGCGTAATAAAATGGTGGGCGATCGTTTAAAGTTGGCTTGGTGCTGATGCGCGGCCAAAGCGCGCGCACGGCGATTTCTGCCATAATTAGAGAACAAATAATTCCAAAAAAAAGTAATGCGAGATTTGACCGCCAGGAGCCCGCTGCCCGCGCTGCGGCAATGCGCATCTGGGGCTCAGGTTCGCCTGCGCAATATCGATGTTCTAGGTTGGTATTCAAAAAGCCTCTCTGACTGCGACAGAAGGTATCACGCATTTTTATTCAAGAAAATCGGAATACTTTATGGGCCTGTCGCAAAATGTAGCCCCTGCTGCGAATGAGAGATTTTGGCTGCGACTTCGTCGGAGCGCGTAAAAAAATCCTGCGACGTGTCGCAAGCTTACACGACTCGGATTTTTTTGCGCGCCATCCTCGTCTCGCCTAAAATCTCTCATTCTCGCTACGGGGCCCTTTTACGACAGGCCCTTTATTGTGAAATAACAATAACTTACAAACAAGGCTGACACATTCCACCGCAAGTTCCGCCGCAGGGCACAAAGATACGGGGCGCTGTCATAACTCAGGTAGGAGGGTTGCCCAGGGCCGCAGTATCGGGGTTTGTTGGTTTTGTTGAAATCTCGCGGGGTTGTCAGCCATGGATGATAGTTTTTTTAAGTTGTTTTTTATCTGCACCTTCGTTCTCATCTTTCTTGCTGGGGCAATAATGTTTTTCCAAATGGAGGCTCAGTCCGCAGACAGCCGGGCAATTAAGGCATATGTGGAAAGCCGGGGTCGCGCCCCCATTCCTCCGAGCTGGAGAAACAAAATCGGCGCCGGCATCGGCGGTGGAGAGTATTAAAGTCATCTCGCACGCAACATTTGCTCCTCAACAGCGATAATCAATTAGAGACACCCGGCTATCAGGTTGCTGAAAATTAGTTTTTCAGCAACCTGATAGTACGTACAGCACCGTATGTGCGTGTCTGCCAGGTTTCCGAAAGCAAATTAATCTCAGTTAGATCATGCAAGTTCAAAACATCCAACTTCCGCCAACTTCCAGCATCAGTCCAGCGGGTGACGCCCGGCCACGGTTGAGCTCTGCCGCAGTGCAGGGAGCACAAGCGCTCGAACCTGCCGGAGGGAGCAGCTCTTTTCTGTTGTCCGCTCCAGGTATAAACGGTGCGTCTTGGCCGGCTCTTGGTTTATTCAGCCATTTCAGCATTGGCGAGGTTTGCGCGGCAGCGCTGAGCAGTCTCTTCGGCATTTCACTGGGCACAGATGATAGACAGCGCGAGGGTTTTCTCCGTTCGCACGAGTTGTATAATTCTGTTATGGCGCTCAATCAGCTTACCTCCGCGCCAGTTAGGGCTCAGGTTGCCGAGGCGCTCCGGTTAGAAGCTATCCCGGTGTTCTCCTTATCCCCTCCTGCAAGCGCGGGTTTTCTTGCGCGTGTTGGCAGCCAGCTTGAGTCTGCCGGCTGGCGTGGAATCTTCCCTTTGGACGCAGCTCCTGCGCCGCATCAGCCTGATTCTGTGCTGCTCAATGACCAGCGCATTAACCCGCCGGTGCTGCCGCTGGCTGCGAGCGCCCGATACATCACGCCCCGGACAAGCTATACAGCAGCAAGAAACAGCGAAAGTCCCACCCCCCAAATGTACAATGTTGAGAAACGAAAAGACCAGTCGGGTGCAGCACCGTGCAGATCCTTTCTACGCCTTTTTTCTCGTGCACTGATCAGCCTGGGACGGTTGCTGCAGCGAAGCGGCGGAGAAGCAGCGGCAGAGCCCGCG
Organism: Pseudomonadota bacterium; assembly: GCA_029555385.1. Lineage (GTDB taxonomy): Bacteria > Bdellovibrionota_C > UBA2361 > SZUA-149 > SZUA-149 > JAKPSH01. The sequence continues at coordinate 38,188 of JAKPSH010000212.1, read as the reverse complement.
CCGCGCCGGCAGTCACCGGACAAATAACGACCAGGACGGGATGCGCGGCTGAGTGGTCAACTAACTCTTCGTGTCCTTCGTGGTGCATAATAAAGAGATATTCGCAAAGACTGCGGCGCGAATCGTCACGGTGCTGTTGCTTATGCAAACTACTCTTCGGCAAATAGCGCAGCGGTGAAATCCTGCGCTGAAAAAGGCCGCAGCGCTGTAATTGACTCACCGACGCCGATATAGCGGATGGGCACGCTAAGTTCTTCTTTGATCGGCACAATTACTCCGCCTTTTGCCGTGCCGTCGAGTTTAGTCACGATGATGCCTGTTAGCTTTATCCGCTCGTGAAATGTCCGGGCTTGCTGCAGCGCATTCTGGCCGGTCGAACCGTCGAGCACAAGAATTGTCTCATGCGGCGCCCCCGGCAGCTCCCGGCCCAGAATCTGCACGACATGCACCAGTTCGTTCATCAAGTTGACGCGGGTATGCAGCCGGCCTGCCGTATCAACAAGCAGGACGTCGTAACTTTCCTCGACTGCGCGGTGCACGGCCTGAAACGCCACTGTTGCCGGTTTGGTGCCGCTTGCGCCGCTTACGACCTCGACCCCGGCACGTTTGGCCCAGATATCAAGTTGCTCATCCGCTGCAGCGCGGAAGGTGTCGCAAGCGGCAAGCAGCACGCGCGCGCCGCGGCTGCGGAATTGATGCGCCAGTTTGCCGATGGTCGTCGTCTTGCCTACGCCATTTACGCCGGCGACAAGCACCACTTTAGGTTTGCCGTCCACTTTATCAGGCACAAGCTCAGGTGCTCCGGGAGCGTCAAGAATTTCCCTAAGCAGCGCTTTAAGCTTCTCTCGCAGTTGAGCTTCTGAGATTTCTTCGCCTTGCTCGACGCTGCTTTTCAAGCGCTCAATAAAGACGGAGGCAGTGCGGACACCAAGATCGCTCGTAATCAGCAGATCCTCAAGCGCCGTGTACGCCTCCGGTGAAATTGCTTTCTTTGTGCCGAAAATCTCGCGGAGCCGTGAGAAAAACGAACTTCGCGTTTTGGCAAGACCGGCATTCAACTCCTCTTGAGCCGGTATGTGCGCTATCTCATCTTTTTTTTTTGTCTCAGCTTTTAACGGCGGCTGTTCCGGGACCTGTACGCCCAGCTGCCTTAGCTGTTCTTTGCAGTAACGCAGTTCGGCGGCTAAGTTTTGCGCATCGATGCTGCACTTGTTCTCCAGTGCGGCAAACTTCACTTCGAGCTGTTCCAGCCGTGTGTTCAAACGGGCTGCTTTTGCGCCGGCAAGCTGCGTGAACATGCGGCGGGTGCGGAGTGCAATCCACAAGGCCAGCATCGCCAACAACAGGGCTGCCCAGACAAGCTCGTTAGATGCAGTGATGCCGATCGAGCGGCTGAATGCCGCCGCTTGATCAATATATTTCTCGACAATTGCTGTGCTTGTCATGTTACGCGTTTGCGGCCCAGCGCTCGACTTCCCGCTCAGCATCGGCAAAAGTGACGCTCAAGGCCTTTGAAACACCTCGTTCTTCCATGGTGATGCCGATGAGGCGGTCGACAGCCGCCATTGTGGTCTTGTTATGCGTGATAATCAAGAACTGCGTCCGGTCGCTGATTTCGTGAATGAGCGCATTAAACCGTTCAAGATTAGCATCGTCAAGCGGCGCATCTACTTCGTCAAGAACGCAAATCGGGCTGGGCCGGTGGAGAAACATCGAAATTAAGATCGCTGCGGCAACCAGCGCTTTTTCCCCACCAGAAAGCAAGTCCATCGAGGAGATGCGTTTTCCCGGCGGACGCAAGCTTATTTCAACGCCGCTAGTCAGAGGATCTTCAGGATTGACCAGTTCCAGATGTCCGGCTCCGCCGCCGAAGAGACGCGGAACGAGTTCGGCGAACTTCACGCGCACATCCTCAAATGTCGCGAGAAATCGCGTGCGCGAGAGATCTTTGAGGTGGCGGATCGTCCTTTCCAGCGTCTTGGTGGCCGTTTCCAGGTCGGCAAACTGCATCTTCATTTGCTCGAGACGCACGCTTTCTTGCTCATAGCGCTCGATCGAGGAAGGGTCGACCTCCCCTTCCCGCTCCAGCCTGCGGCGTAACCGCTGCACTTGTTCCTGGAGCTCGTTGATTGCGTGACCCAAGTCGCCGCCGCACCGTTCGACGATCTCCGGCACCTGCGCCGCAGCGGGCACTGGCGGGACTTCTGGGGTGTAGCGGCCCATGTCTTCCACGATCAGCGACAGCTCCAGCTCGCCTTTCTCCAGAGCAAGACGACAGGCGTTCTGCTCTGCAGTCACCGCGCCTAAAGCACGGCGGGCTTCAGCGCTGTGACGGTTGAGGCTGCCGAGGTGTTCGTTTACCCCTGTTTGATTTTTCTCTTTTTCTTTTACCTGGCGATCAATTTCCGCAAACTGCTCTTCGAGACGTTCTTTCCGGTTCTCCGCGTCATCGGTGCAGAGCAGGGAGAGCTGTTCTTCGAGGCGGGCCCGCTCAGCGCTGAATTCGGTTTCACGCCGGGATAGTGATTCAATATCGCACGCGGCGCGTCCGGCCTCGCCCGCAAGCTGGGAAAGCCGGCTGCGATTAAACTGAATTGTTTGGTGCAGGCGCGACAGTTCAATGCTGAGGCGCTGAAGATCGGCTTGCGCCGCACGCTCAACCGCAAGCGCGGCTTCCCGGCACTTTCGTTCCTCTTCGCGCAGAGCTTCCCGCCGCGCGCGCTCGGCTGCTTGTTCTTCCCTGAGCAGTGAAGAAAGACGTTTTTGCGCTTCAATAATCCGGTCTTTTTCCGCGCTCTGCCGGGCAAATTCGGCTTCGCTTTCCGTCAATTTCTCCTGCTGTGCAGCGAGCTCCTGCGCCATGGCTTGACCGGAGCGGGCCAGGGTTTCTAATGCTTCCCGCAGCTCATCAATGCGTCTTCTCCAAGAAAACCCCAGTCCCTCGCCTTCTGTCGTATACCACCCCCAAGGAGTCGCTACTTCACCCGCTTCGGTGACAATCATGCGCTGCTCAGTGCCCGCGTCCCGGTTTGCCTGGTTGAGCTTCATCGCTTGCGCAAGACTCGGCACAAACACAATGCCGTGCATCAGTGCGGCGAGCGTAGATTCCACCGCGGCATCGACTTGCAGCAGATCGACAAGCAGCTTGGCTTCCGGTGCAGCGGCAATCTCATGTGCGCTGAGCTCCATGCGCGGAGCCGACGCCGCCGTGCAGCGTGAAATCACGCCCAACCGCTTGTTGGTATGTGGAACGTCGCCTTTCTCCCGCTGCGCGGCGTAGCGCAGAGCAAACGCGTCGCTATCGTCCGTGACGAGATAGCTGCCTTTTTCACCGAGCACAGCGGCGAGCGCCTTCTGGAACCGTTCGGGAACAGAAATGCTCGCGGCCAGCACGCGCGCAGCCTGGGCTTCGTTGTCCTCAGCCTGCTCTTGCCCTAACTGGTCCGCGCTTCCTGCTGCATTTCGCGCAACTTGCTCGGCCAGCGCTCTTAGCTGGGCCGAGAGAGAGTCAAGCTCGGCTTCAAGCCGCGCCTGTTTAACACTGGTGCGGTGGACGGCTGCGGACTTTTCCTGCACCGCTTGGCGAAGAGCACGCAAATCCTGCTGCTGCTGCGCAAGCGCTGAAGACACTTCGGCCAGCCGTTCTGTTTCGCTGCTCAATTCCCGGATTTCCTTGGCCCGGCAAACAGACTGTTCGTCCGCCGGCGGCAGTTCGTGAGCTTGCGCGTCCTGCACTTCCTGCGCTGCCTTTGCTTGAATGTCTCTGAGGTTGGCTTCAGCCTGCGCGCGCAGAGCTTCCATCTTCTGCGCTTTGCCTTCCAGGCATTCTAACTCAGACTGAAGCGCGGCTTGCTCCGCCTCGCAGCGCTGGACAGTTTCCATCAACCGGTTTCGCGCCCCTGCGGTATTTTGTTCTTTTTCATCAAGCTTGGTCAGCGCGATGCGTAATTCCTGTACTTGTTCACGATCCCGGGTCAAGGCTTGGTAAAGTTCATCCCGTGCTGTGCGCAAACGCAAAAGCTCGGCATCAAGCGCACTCAGCTCCGCCCGCAGCTCTTCTTCCTGAGCTTCCGCCGATTGCAGCCCGGCTTGCCGCGCTGCGGCATCTTGTTCCAAGCGCGCGAGTTTAGTGGCTTCTTCTTCTTGTTTGAGCAGGATTTTTGCCGTACGGGCGTTGAATAACTCAAGTTCAGCCGTGTTCAGGCTAACTTTTAAATCGTTGCGCACACGGGCCTGACTGGCCTGACGCTTGAGCAGGCGCGTTTGTTTTTCGACTTCGACAATAATATCAGCAAGCCGGGCAGTATTTTCGACAGTGCGATCCAGTTTACGCTGCGCGGCTTCAATACGTGTGCGGATACCGGAAATACCGGCGGCTTCTTCCAGCAGTTCACGCCTTTCAATCGGTTTTTTCGCGATAAACTCGCCGATTTGCCCTTGCTGCACAATGCTAAGGCCGCGGGAGCCAAGGCCAATCACGCGGTATATATCAAGCATATCGCGCAACCGGCACGGAACCCGGTTAATAAAGTATTCACTCTCACCGGAGCGGTATAGCCGGCGTGTGAACTGAATCTCGGCGGCATCGATCAGTCCCGGAATATCAGCAAGCGATGTCGGTATAACCTCCTGCAGCAGGTCTTGGGTTTCTTCTGCCGTGTCCGCATTGAGCGCTGCCTGTCCTGCCTCCGCACTGCTCAGGTCGGCACTGCTCAGGCCGCCGCCGTTGTCCCCCGCCGGCTCCTGTGCGGTTGGTGCATCGGTCTTGATGTCCGGGCCGGCTAAGTGAAGATGAATATTGTGCGCCCACCCGGCGTGGGGCCGGATTGTCAGCGATACTTCAGCCATGCCTAAAGGCTTGCGCGACTCGGCGCCATTGAAGATCAAGTCATCAAGAGTACTTCCGCGAAGCTGGCGTGCATGTGTTTCCCCCAAAACCCAGCGCAGTGCATCGACGATGTTCGACTTGCCGCAGCCGTTGGGACCAACGATTCCAATGAGGTTCTTGTCGAAATTCAAGGCAAAACGTTCGACAAAAGACTTGAAACCAAATATTTCAAGACGAGCAACTCGCATAACATCCTAAAAAGACGCTAGTTTTCCGGCGCGCCAACTCCTCCGGCACAACCCCCCTAACCCCTTAACGCAGGCAAACTGCAAGCGAAAAAACGGTGGACCAATATAGAGTTTTTTTGCTCCAGCATCAAGCCGCAGCTTTAACTTAGTAGTAGTAACGCACTTGACCGCATCGCGCCAGAGCCCATTTTTGATTCAGTGGTTTTTTGTGTCTCTGGGGGACTTCGGGTTACAGGGCGCGCGGTGTAGTATTTGGGGTGAGGCCCGGCCAGGCGACACAAACCGCGGCCAATGATAATAAGGGCCCCTATGGGGGAGCATTACGTGAAAAGTCTGCATAAGTGCTGTGTGCCGGAGCTGCCGTCTTTGGGCACGCTTTCGCTCGGTGAGCTGCTGCGTATCGATAAGCCGGGCCGCTATCTGGGCGGCGAGGTCAACTCAATCGTTAAGAGCGAGCATGATATCGACGTCCACGTGGCCTTGTGCTTTCCCGATGCATACGAGATAGGCATGTCCCATCTCGGGCTGCAAATACTCTATGACTTATTCAATCGTGATGAACGCGCCTGGGCAGAGCGAGTTTTTATGCCTTTTCCGGACATGGAGGCGGCGCTTCGCGCGAACGCTCAGCGGCTTTCTTCGCTTGAGTCCAATAGAGCGCTTAAGGAGTTCGATGTTGCGGGCTTCAGTCTGCAATACGAGCTTGCGGCGACAAATGTCTTGGCGATGCTTGAGTTGGGAGGTGTGGGGTTATACGCGGCAGAACGCCCGGATGATGCTCCCCTGGTGATCGGCGGCGGTCCGCTGGCGATGCATCCGGAGCCGTTTGCTGCATTTTTCGATGCGTTTTTTCTGGGTGATGCCGAAGATTTCGTTAGCGAGCTGCTCGGCGCTGTGCGTACCGCAAAGTCCGGCACAAGGCGCTCACGGCAGAAACTGCTCGCCGGACTGCGCAGGTCCGGCGGCTTTTACATTCCGCAGGATTTTGTGCCGCGATATGCCGCAGATGGAACGCTCTCTGTGATTGACCGCGCCCGCGCTGCTCCGGAAATTGTTGAGCGGCGCGTGCTGCCGGAGCTTCGTGCGGAAGCAGCGCCCGGTAAGTTTATTGTGCCAAACATCCGCACCGTGCATGACCGTTTGAACATAGAAGTCATGCGGGGATGCATCCGTGGATGCCGTTTTTGCCAGGCCGGGTACATTTACCGGCCGCAGCGCGAGCTAGCCCCGGAGCGCGTGCTTGAGCGCATCCGGAGCAGCGCCGGGCAAACCGGTTTTGAGGAAGTATCCCTGCTCAGCCTGAGTACGGCGGATTACTGCGCCATTACTCCGCTGCTTAAGCGCTTAATGGACCAGTATGCCGAGGATGATGTGCTTTCTGTTTCAATGCCCTCGACCCGGGTTGACGCTCTTTCTGCCGGGATGCTCGAGCAGATCCGGCGCGTAAAGAAAAGCGGCTTTACGATTGCCCCAGAAGCTGGAACACAGCGTCTGCGCGATGTGATTAATAAGAATCTTGCCGATCAAGAAATCCTCGATGCCTGCAGCGCCGTTTTCGATGCCGGCTGGAACGGCGTGAAGCTTTATTTCATGCTGGGTCTGCCGACAGAAACCGAAGCCGATCTAGACGGCATTGCTGCTCTAGTGCAGCGCATCCGCAGTTTGAGTTCGGCAAGACGAAAAACGATCACGGTCAGCGTATCAACGCTTGTGCCCAAGCCGCATACGCCTTTTCAATGGGCGGAGCAGATTTCTCCAGCCGAAACGCGCCGCCGTCAGGACTACCTTGCCGCAAAGCTTCGTGCGCTCAAAGTCAGTTATCAGTTTCACGACGCGCGTCTGGGATTGCTTGAGGGCGTGATCGCCCGGGGCGGCCGCGAGCTTGCGGCGCTTCTTGCCGCTGCTTGGCGGCGGGGCTGCCGTTTTGACGCATGGACCGAGCATTTTGACTTTGCTAAATGGGAAGATTGTTTTGCCGAGTGCGGAATCAATGCTCAGCACTATCTGCGTGCGCGCAATGTGGATGAGGTCTTGCCGTGGGATCATCTTTCTTGCGGTATACCGAAAGAGTATTTGGCCGCCGAATACCGTCGCGCACTGGCGGCGCAAACCACGGAGTCATGCATTGACGGTTCTTGCTCCGGCTGCGGGATTTGCGGCAGTGCAAACGAGGGAAACATTAAATGGCCTTGGACCGAAGACCAGGAAGACCCGGCCCTGATTAATCTTCCGGATAAAGCAAATGCGGCAAGGCCCAGCCGCCGGACATCTCCGGTAATGCGCATTCGTCTTCGCTACAGCAAAACGGGTCCCTTTGCGCTGCTCGGTCATCTGGAGATGGTGCAGGTTTTTCAGCGCGCATCCCGGCGCGCGAATTTGCCGGTCTGCTATACGCAGGGCTTTCATCCCCTGCCCCGCTTGACTTTCGGTCCCCCGCTCCAGCTCGGTGTGTTCAGCGGCGCGGAATATTTCGATGCTTACCTGTTTTGCCGTATCGATCCGCGTGCTTTGTGTGAGACTTTCAACCGGGAGCTGCCGCGCGGTTTGCACGTCAATGCGGCAGAAGAAATCGCGCTTGCGGCGCCGGCCCTGGTTGAGCAAATCGCGTCGCAGTGCTATCGGGTGTGGTGGCAAAAGACGCCGCAAGGTGTGTTCAGCGGCGCAGATTATCACGTTTTATCCCCAGAGAAAGCAGCCTTGCTGTTTGTGCCGCAGATGCTCGATTTAAGCGTCGAACGCCAAAGCGGAAAAAATAAATCATCTTCGGGGATGCAAGTATTCCGTTTAGCTGATTACCTTCGTGATGTGCGGTTCTTGGAAACACGCTGCGGCGAGGCTGCTGGAACGGACGCCTTCTTCCCGCTGCAATTCAGCTTGCTTTTTTCCGCCGGTAGAGCCTGTCCCAAGGCAACAGAGGTCGTGTCTGCAATTTCGGGCCTGGAACTCGGCGATTATTACCTGGAGAAGTGCGATGTGGCTTTTCGCAGCAAGTAATGGACTCTGATCAGTGTAAGAACAATCCCAGTAATTGGGATAACGATTGTTTTAGCGCAGCGTTGCCAGCAGAATATCGAGTCCGCGCGAGAGGACTTCCCGCTTAGGGATACAGCTAATCATCAAATGCACCCCGGTCTCAGCGCCGTAAAAGTAGCCGGGATGGACATAAAGCCCGGCGCGAACAAGCTCTACCGCCAGGTCTTCTTCATCAATGGCAGCATTAATTGACGGGAAAAGAAATGTCCCGCCATCGGGCAGCGGAGTATCAATTAAGCTGTTTTCTGCAAGCCGCCCGAGCGCATAGCCGATATTCTCCCGGACATGGGCGCGAAGTCCGGCGCGAAAATCTCTGCTTTCGCTGATAATCTCCGGCAGCATCGACTGCGTCAGCGTGCTTGCACTCAAAAAACAATCGTTAAGCATTGCCAGACGCTCGCCGAAGCGCTCGCATGCGGGTCCGTTCATGGCAATCCAGCCCAGCTTAAGGTCCGGCAAGGCGCACATCTTGGAGATGCCGTTTAGAAGAAAGACCGGCTGCTCGGTATAAAACAAGGAAACCGGCGGGACTGCGCGAAGACGGCAGGGGAAATCAGCAAATACTTCATCGCAAATTACGGCGATCCCTGTTTGCTGCACGGCAGACGAAGCACGTTCTACCACACATCCCGTAGGGTTGTGCGGTGAAACAAAAAGAACGGCTTTTGCCCGGGGGGAAAAAATCTGCTCGAAACTTGCTCCGTCGATGCCCTCTTGCGGTGCAGACTGATAGTGCCGGTAATTAACGCGTGCGTGCGCTGCGAACATTTCAAAAAGCGGGTATGTTATCTGCGGGCCGAGGATATCGTCCCCGGGGTCGCAGAGCAGGGAAAAAAGCAGTGCATAAGATTCTGATGTGCCCGCCGTGATGACCACCTGCTCCGGCCGGATATCGAGCGCGGGCTCGCGGCAGCTATAATACGAAGCGACCGCTTGACGCGCGCAAAGCAGTCCCTGTGCATCAGGCTCGTAACGTCGTGCAGAAAAATAGCGTTGTGCGGCTTGCTCCAGAATTGAGGCCGGAAAAAGCAGACCGTGCGCTGTGGCGTTGGAGCAGGTTAAATCGACAATTTCCGCGCTGCTTTGCCTCAGTCTGCGGTATTCTGCTTCCAGCCGGTTAGGCTGAAGGTTTTCGCCAGCGAGAAATCCCACAGCGGCGCTATTCCCACCAAGTAATCAGCCCCGGAATCGCCGGATGCGGCGCGGAGTGGAGCACCGGGATCAGACGCACGGAAAAGCCGAAAGTTCCCGCCCGCTCACTCGCCAGTTCGCCTTCAAACACGTAAACTCCCGGTTCAGCGCCTGGCTGGCCGCGCAGCATCCGGTAGAGGTGCGCGCCATGGATTTGATTGGTTACGTCAAGTGTGCCGTAGCGCACTTGCACTGCAACTTCTTCCGGTGTGAATGGTCCCAAATGGACAACCACCTTCAGCGGCAAACTTTTGCCTATTGGTATTTGCTCCGCTTTTTGCGTTTCCACGCTGAGAATGCGCAGTTCTCCCCAGTGCTTGCGGAATTGTTCAGTCTTCGCCCGCGCTTCGCGCACCGGACGAAACTGCGCCGCAACGACTGCTCGGTAGTCTTTGGCGATTGGTCCATAACATTCGCGGCAATAATCACCGACCATGCGCGCAGCGCTAAAATGCGGCGCGATCGAGCGAATTGACTGCTTCATCAGCTTCACCCAATCGACCGGCACCCCCCGGGGCGTCCGGTCGTAAAAGGTGGGAATAATTTCGCGCTCGAGCAGATCGTAAATTGAACGACTTTCTACCTCGTCCTGATAGCCGCTGTCGTCGTACTCTTCACCCTGACCGATACTCCACCCGTTGGAGCCGTCGAACGCCTCGTACCACCAGCCGTCGAGAACGCTCATATTCAGCGCGCCGTTTACCGCGGCTTTCATCCCGCTCGTACCACAAGCTTCCAGGGGCCGGCGCGGATTGTTCAGCCAGACGTCAACTCCCTGCACCAAACGGCGGGCGACATTCATGTCATAGTCTTCAATAAAAACAATCTTGCCTCTTAGTTCTGGACGGCGGCGCGCATGAACCAGCCGCAGGATAAGCTCTTTGCCCAGATTGTCCGCCGGGTGCGCCTTGCCAGAGAAAAGAAACTGCACCGGACGTTCCGGATTGCTCAGGATTTTTGCCAGGCGATCGATATCGTGCAGCAGCAGCGTCGCGCGCTTGTACGTCGCGAAACGCCGGGCAAACCCGATGGTCAGGGCGTCCGGGCTAAGTTCGTTAGCCGCATCTTCGAGTTCCATGCGCCCTGCGCCGCGGCGCAGAAGCTGGTCACGCAAACGGTCGCGGCAGTAAGTGACAAGCAGCGAACGGTTGCGGCAGCGGATGCGCCAGAGCTCCTCATCAGGAATCATGTCGACTCCGTCCCAAGTTTCCGGCGCCGCCGTCTGGTTTCTCCAGGCGGGGCCGAGATAGCGGTCATACAAGTCCGCCATGTCTCGTGCGGTGAATGTTGCCGTATGAATGCCGTTGGTTATTGATTTGATCGGGCTTTCATCAAGAGGGAGGCCGGGCCAGAGCCTGTGCCAGAGCTTGCGCGAGACGTGCCCGTGCAGCTTGCTTACGCCGTTTGCTGTTTTGGAGCACTTCAGCGCCAGTACCGTCATGGAAAAAGGCTCGTGCGGATCGTTTTCCTGGACCCGCCCCAGATTGAGCAGTGTCTCCATCCGGATGCCTATGTCCCGCGCATCTTGTGCGAAATACTGATCGATCATTTCCCGCGGGAACACGTCGTTGCCCGCCGGGACCGGTGTATGTGTGGTGAAAAGGTTAGAATGCTGCACTCCGGTCAGCGCTTCCTCGAAAGAAAGACCATGGTTCGCGACGAGATCTTTAATCTGCGCGATGGCAAGAAATGCTGAATGACCTTCGTTCATATGATAAGCGGAGGGACTGTAGCCGAGTGCCTTGAGAAGCTTATACCCCGCCATGCCCAGAACAATTTCCTGCTGGATACGCGAGTGCGTATCGCCGCCATAGAGCCGGGAAGTAATCGCGCGCATCGTCAGCGGGTTTTCCTCAACATTGGTGTCGAGCAAAAACAGCGGAACCTGGCCGACATCGACCCGCCATGCTTTGACCACTACCGGAACGCCGTTGATGCTAATCGTTGTTGAAACAGGCTTGCCATCCGGACCCAACACGGGCTGCACGGGTTGGCGATCCATGCTGATTCGCGGATATGATTCCTGCTGCCAGCCGTCAGCGTTGAGGTACTGTGAGAAATATCCTTCGTAATAAAGCAGACCTACGGCAACGAGCGGCACTCCTAGATCGCTTGCTGCTTTCAAATGGTCTCCGGCAAGTACGCCTAAGCCGCCGGAATAAATGAGCAGCGATTCATGCAGGCCATACTCCAGCGAGAAGTAAGCAATCATTAGATCGGCGTCGCCGTCGATTTCACTGGTCCACCAAGTGCGGCTTTCCTTGTACATTTGATAGCTGCGCGAGATCGCATCAAGCTGCGCCAGGAAGCCTTTGTCTTTAACCAGCGTCGCTATCTCCTGGGACGAAAGTGAGTTAATCAACTCAATCGGATTTACCCGTGCTTTGAGCGACCTCTCTTTTGAGATGCGCACGAAGAGATTGCGCGCCGCGTGATTCCAAGTCCACCAGAGATTGTGCGCCATGTCCCGGAGCGGCTGCAGCTCAGCCGGCAAGTGCGCAGTTACGGTAAATGGTTGAACTTTCGGCATATGGTATTCCAATATATACTAATGATTAAGCGATCATCCTGCGCTGTTCTGCCTGGATTCAAGCTCGGCCGCAAGCAGCAAAAGCATGCGGGCTGTCCAGACGTCAAATCCCGCACTATTGATTTCCTTGCCTTGCGCGGCTAACGCGGAAAACTCAAGCAGCTGGGCGCGCAGTTCAGCAAAAGCGGGCTGCGCCCCCGGAGACAAAAGAGAAGAAACGCAAAGCGTGTCATGTTCGATCGCGGCCAGCCTTTCATGTTCTGCTGCCTTGCTGCTGCGCATCGAGTTTGAATTCATCGCATCAAGTACGCTGTGCTGGAGCGCAAACGCGCACGAGCTCAATTCACCCGGTGCGCTGGCAGCCTGTGCACTCAAACGCGCTTGAGCTGCACGAACAATAGCGTGCGAAGATTTTACTTGTCCTCTTGTCCACCAATACTCCGAGCAGCCGGAGAAAATGAACGCGAGCAGGATTGTTGCATTATACAGCTTAGGAATCACTATTTAAGAGCCCGGAGAGTTTACGGAAAAAGCAGTTCACATTAGTAACTTCATCGTCAAGCACACGCTACCCCGTAGTCTGGCGTTCCCGGAGGAGAAATCTTACACAATGCCTGAGCGCCTAAGCAATGTGATAATGCGTCATTATGCTCTGATCGGCTGTACTTTTTTGCACTAACGCGATTAGCGCCCGTTTTGCGGTGAAATCAAAAAACTGTTAGAAACACGTTTTCCGTTGGCTCCTCCTCTTAATGTCGTGAGGTATCCGATGATTTCCCAGGGTTTGCTGAGTCTGCTTGTTTGTCCGGAGACGCATCAAGAACTTGAATTGATGGAGCCAATGGATGTTGAGCGAATTAATCGGAAGATTAGTGATGGACTTGTCATTACACGTTCTGGCTCAGCTATGAGCGCCCTGCTCAGTGCGGCGCTGATACGCCGCGACAGGAAAGTGATTTATCCCGTCCGGGAAGACATTCCGATAATGTTAATAGAGGAATCGTTCGAAACGGCGGTTCTGGGCGACCCGGAAGCAGTTTGACAGAGAAAACAGCTTGTCTCGGATTGAAAATCAGTCATAGTTATGAGCTGTTGATCATCAAATGTTTTATTCTTCTTCTGAGTCAGAAGTGCAAAGTCACGGTAGAGCATGGCACTGCTAAAGTTTATCGTTGGTATCTGCGTCATCGGCTTGTTGGGCTATATCGCCTATCACCAGTTCGCTACTGCTCCGATGAGCTCCAAACAAATAGTCGAAGACGGGCTGGCGCAGGTCAAGGCGACGCAGAAGCTCGCACCGGAACGCGAACAGCTGCTGCGGCTGCAACTGGCGATTACTGATTATATTGCCAACTTTGGTGCTCCGCCGGACGATCTGGCCGTTTTGGTGCCGGATTATTTTGAGTCAATCCCGCTCGATCCGGCGACCAAGCGACCATTTGCTTATCTGCGCGAGGGCAATTCCTATAAATTGGGCGAAGAAGTAACGGGTAAGAGCTTAAGCTCCGCGGTTGCGGCCGCGAAGCAGGAGAAGACGGAGCAGGAAGCTGACGAGACGGCCCTCGATGAAGTTTTTGTTAATCCGAACACGATGCAGATTGAAGATTTCATGTACGACGCATCGGGCAAGCGCGATCCGTTCCTGCCGTTTGATTTTTCCGGCGCCAGCTTGGTCGATGAATCCATTCCGCCCCTGGAACGCTATGAGCTGGGACAGCTTGAAGTGACGGCGATCGTGTCTGATCAAAACGGCAACTATACGGCCATTGTTGAAGATGAAACAGGCCGTGGATATCCCGTGCGGCAAGGAACCAAAATCGGCAATGCCAACGGTGTCGTGGTGAGCATCGAGAAAGACCGTTTGAATATTGTTGAGACCAGTGTCGATTTTACCGGTCAGGAGCAAAAACGCGCGGTGGTCAAAGAAATCGCGTCTTACGAGGATGGTGACGGCTACCAGAAAGTGACCGGGGCAAAGCGAAAAAAGAAAAGAAAAAGATAGCGCGCGTGGTTACTGTTTTTTGGCTTTTTCTGCGCCCGGATGTTTCGTCTTGTGTGGTGTGCGCTGCAAACCGTCGGATAAGACGACAACTTCAGCAAATGTTTGATCTTCCTTAAGCGGTGCGTTCTTAAGTTCCACCGGTTTTTTTGTATCAGAAGGCACGAGCGCGGTTGCTTCTGCTTCCCGGCTGGCGACCAGAAAGTCGATAACCCGATCTAATTCATCAGCCGCGGCGTATCCGGGCCGGCTGCATAGGCAGCTTGCGGCAATGGTCAATCCATAAAAAAACTTTATCCGGCCTTTCATCATTCATATATCGGCATGGACAGTCTTCTTGCTTCAATTAGGCAAATATTTCATGATGTTTGTGAATTGAAACGGGCAATTAGGTGGACACGAATCAAACTGTAATCTTGAGCTTCTCTGAGTCTGGCCCCAAGGGCTGGGGTCTGGGCCTTGAAACCTTGGGACTGATGCTGTCGGGTGCGCTGGAAGTCCTGGCGCAAGCGAGAGCGCCAAAAGCCTGGACCGCCTTTGCGGGAGTCTTCCTCGAGTATTTAGCGCAAGAGAATCCCGCGTTGCTTTCGCGCATTATCGAGCTGGCCGATGCTGGGCGCATCGAGCTGTTGGCATCCCCCTTTTACGTGGCCAGTGCGCGGCTTGCTGTTGAAGAAGACTGGTGTGACTTATTCCGTCTGAGTGAGGCGTTTTGGCTGCCCTACAATATCAAATCCCGGCAGACCGCATGGATCTGGCCGCAATGTGTGAGTCGTTCGATCGTTGATGCCGCCCGGTCCTTGGGGTTGCAGGAGTTGTTAAGCGCATCAGACACACCAAGCACGGGGCTGGGCATTGTTTGCGCAGCCAGCATGCGGCAAGACGCCGATGATCTCGTCTGTGAAAATATGCCGCACCTTCCGGTTTGCCTGATTTCAGGTGAACGGCTGAGCGAAACCGTTTTTTGCGCCGGTGCGGCGCAAGAGCTCTTTCGCCAGCGGCTTGCTTCGTGGAAGTGCTGTCCGGAAGAAGATGCGGCTCGTGCATCTGTGCCTGCATTAAGCGCGCATGAGTATTGCAGCGGCGCTGCGCGTCTGGCCGAACGTGCGGCAGAGATGCGCGGCATTCTTGCGCCGCTGCCCGGATATATCGCCGAAAGACCACATTTTTTCGAAAATAAGCAGCGGCTTGCGCAAGCAAGCAAGCACTTTCTTTCCGCTCTGGAGGGCCGTTTTTTTCACCGGCAGCACGACCCCGCTTTTTTACGGCAGCGATTTTTGCGCGACGGCTATGGGGCGCTTCTTGAAGCGCAAGTTGCTGTGGACAAGATTTGGCGCCCGGAGACGGACCCGGTGGATGGATGGGTGGACCTTGCCGCGGTGCCGCGTGCTGATGGGGGCGAAGAGACGGTGGTGGATAATCCGTTTCAGCGGTTATATTTTGCCCATTCTTTGGGCGGTGCGCTGGTTGAGTACGATTACAAGCCGCGCAAGCTTAATCTGCTCAATTGCGAAGCTCGTACAGCAAACAGTGTCCCGGCGTTTTGCGGCAAGCTGCTTACCCGTGAGGCTGGGGGCGGTTTTACTCAGTTGGGCGGTGAGTTTAGTTTTTCTTCGGTACGGCTGATCCGCAAGAGTCCTGATTTGCTGAAAGTGCGTTTTGTCGAGAAGCTGGAGGCTGGTGCATCCGGCGCTCGGCGGGAGTGGACGGGCAGCTTGTATAAAGATTTTACCGTCCGTGCTGGACTAGGTGCCCATCAGGCAAATGCCACGACCGGTTTTTCTCTCGAATATTGGCTGGAAAGTGACGTGCCTGCGGCAGCGGACATGTTTGTTGGAGTTGAGTGGACGATGATGCTGCCCTCCGGGGATCCGCGTGTAATGAGTGCGCGGCCTCTGCTATGTGTCGGCGGTGAGTCCGAACGCGTTCTAGCTTTGACGCAATCGTGGCTCTTAGATTCAGCTTTTCACCCGGGAGGGCTTTATGGTGTCCGCTTGATTGACGGTCTTGAGGGTCTGGTCATTGATTTGCGCGCATCTCATCGGCTGGATTTTATAGAGTTGGCGCCGTTATGGTCTGAGGGGCGCAGCGCTGTGGATAGTGAGCTCGAGCAGAGTATGTGTTTTGGCGGCACAAGGGTGCGTTTTATTGCGCCACTCTCCGCATTCGCCGGGGATTACCGTAGTAATACGATTTTTGTTTCTATTTATTAACCGTGTTGATGACATTCCGGATTGTCAGCTTGAAATACGGGAATGATAATAGCCCCAATGCGCCGGGTTATCTTGAGGAACGGATTGAGCGCTTATGAAAAAAATATGTTTTGCATTGCTTGCTGTGATCCTTGCCCTTTTTGGCTGCGGTTCGGATGATTCGGATAGCAGCAGCAGCGAGGCTGGCCGACCGTCGGTCGGGCTTGAAGTCGAGCCTGAGGAGCTTGATACGGGAGACCGGGTGATGGTGCGGATCTCCGTGGAAAGTGAGGGAGACAATCTTATCGAGCTTAAGCTGCGTTATCCGCGCCAGTTCTCATATGTGCAAAACAGCGCGCAGCTTTTCCTTGATGAGACTTCCCTGCCGGTGGCTCCAGGGCTTGATTTGCAGGCGGCGCACAGCGATGAACGCTATCTTGTGTTTTATTTTAACGCCAGACTGCTTGAGCCAGGCGGCGGCGCAGGTGAAATAACGCTGGAGTTGACGGCAAACGATGCGGCGGAGGATGTCGAGTTTGCGGTGGATGCCGATGTTGCTGTGGGCGAAAATTTCGATCCGGAGCAGCCGCAGTTTACCGCGCAAGACAGCGCCTTTGTCTCCGTGCTGCCCGAAGATTAGCCACGAAATAAGCGACTAAATATTGTCTTTGCTGTAAGGTCCATTGGCTTCACCCAGCGCGATGCTGCCGGATGCCGAAGGCGCGCCGCCGCCGGCTTGCAGAACTGCGCTTGCAGCAGACGCTGCCGGGCTGAACAAGCTGCGGCCAGGCAAGCGCATTTCCACCAGCCGGCCCGCCCCTCGGCCCCGCCGGCGCAATATGGGCATGCCTTCAGCACCCGGCAGCATCGCTCTGGGCGTTATCACGACATACTCAGCAGCTCCGCAAGCTTTGATTCTTCAATGCAAGATATTCAGTTCTCGTTTACTTACTGCCTTCATTGTCGTTTTTCCAGTTGGTTGTCAGTCTGCCTGCCGCCAGGCTCTTAGATGATCATCGTACTTTCTGCGTGTTTGTTGCGTACCTCCCGAAAACAGTGGCGGCGACCGCGAGGCGACAGCCTCTTCATAATTTGGACAGAGAAGGGGTTATGTGCTCTGGAGATGTAGGAAGGAAATTGGGTATAGCATCACAAACGTTATGACGATAACATTTATGTGTCCAACGCTACTCAAATTCTCGAATTTCTCTACCAAGGAAGTTATGGAGATTCCCTCCGCGAACGGAAAAACCATGTGCTCGGGATCACGCATATCTTGAACGTAAAGGATTCTATGAGATTTGAGGAGAACAAGGTTATTGCCTCGCTCCACGTTTCCATGTCTGATTATGGCGATACCGACTTACGTAAGGTTCTGCCCGCTTGCTTTAATTTCATCGAAAAAGCGCGCGAGAACCATGGTAAGGTGCTTGTTCACTGCCGAAGCGGGCAAAATCGTTCGACCACTGTGGTTGTTGCCTATCTAACTTTCGTACATGGTTTGACGTTAAGAGAAAGCTGGCACCTCGTTTCGCAACGGCGACCGATAGTCACAATTACTGAACAGTATTGGAGGCAGCTCGAATCTTTAGAAAAACAATTGAAAAACGTATCGACCTTCAGCGTTGACGAAATTAAACGCGAGATTCAGGAAGCACTGAGCAAGCTGGAATCATAGTATGGTCTGGCCTGCTGTTCGTACACCTAGCGCCGATCTGTCGTAGAAGACTAACTTTAGTCCACTAGATCATAATTTTTTCGATTTCGTCGAGAATCACTTCATCGTTGGTGCGGTCGTAGAGTTTGGTTGTGCGGGTGGATTCGTGTGCGGCTATTTGTTGTTATTTCTTCCGAAGCCGTTCTATATCTTTCACGAAGTCGTTTAGCTAGTCGTCGGAATCAAATGCATGTCTTGGAACAACACAAGTTCTTGCTCCAAGTTTAAGAAAAATATGGCTTGATGTTTGTTCAACGGCTTGGAGGCACTCCCAAGTATAACTTTCGCTTGCCTGGTTGGTATAGATCTGGAATGCGGATTCTAGAATCTCAAGCTTTACTGGTCCTAAATATAGAAGCTTGCGGCGGGTCGGCAAATCTTTCCATGAAGGAGGCGAACCGCCTTCAAAGAATGGAACGAGCATGAAATAGCAAAAGCAAAGGAACTGACGCCAAAGCCAGAATTCTGACAAATAGTGTCGAGAGCTGCGCCAGTAATCATTGAAAGCCTCGCGATCCTGTTGCGTGAGGATATACGATATTTTTATTGCTTTCCCAGAAGACATCCCGATTGCTTCAGCAGGCTTGATCATGGACAATCATCCTAGAGCTGATTTGCGACGAATCGCTGTTTGACTTTTTGCTGTTGTGTATCCATTACAAGCTCTTTTTCTCCGAGCCCGCACGAATAAAAGGGCGCATCAACTTCCCTGTCGCAATGTCTTCCCGTTTGGCGCCAGCTCGTTGATGCCGACCTCTTCATTTTAGAAACAATTAGGTGTCTAAACTCAATGAGGACCCAGGCGAAAAGAATGGATGGGCATATAGAAATGACAACTCCATCCGTATAAACGGAAAGGTCATTTGGCTCGCACCGTAAAGGGCAAGCTAAACCGAACACATAGATTACTGCGCCGACTGTTGCCATTGTGCAAAGAGAGTGTTTTCCGGCGAGCAGACCTGTGAGAAGCAGTGGAAGCGTAAGCATGCACCACATCACCGGAATCACGCTTAAGTGGCCGGATAAAGCGAAGTGCTGAACGAAAACGGAACTTGCAAGAACCATTGTCACGCAAGCCACCACTCCCATGCAGCAGATAGCCAAGAACTCATTCAACCCGTAATCCAAATCTCTCATAACAACCCCCAAGCGCACTCGATAGTGCGGCCGAAAAACCCTTACTAATCATAATACACCTATATATGTATATCCACAAGAAATATACACACTCCCCGTATTAACCGCCTAGTATTCCTCGAGAGTCTATTACGCAAATCCGTCTTACGCAGCGCGTGTCGCTCACACCGAGAGGTCATTAAGAGCGGGTTGCGTCACTGAATTTACTGGCCGGAAGAACATGTTTACATGGGACCATAAAACGGATTGAGTTTTCGACGACGCGTTTAGCCGTAATGTCGACGAATCCACTCTTGATATTCGCCGGTGCGCACGCTGTTCACCCACGCCGCGTTCGAGAGGTACCATTCAACGGTTTTTTGCAGGCCCGATGCGAAAGATTCTTCCGGCTTCCAGCCCAGTTCCGTTTCGATTTTCGTAGAATCGATGGCGTAGCGGCGGTCATGTCCGGGGCGATCTGTGACATAGGTGATTAACTCACGCCGCGGTTTGGACCTCGAACCGGCGAGCTCATCGACCAAGCCGGCGATCATTTCAACAACAGTGATGTTTTCCATCTCGCTTCTGCCGCCGATATTGTAAGTTTCCCCGCGGCGCCCGTTTCGCATGATGCGCCAGATTGCCGCACAGTGATCGCGCACATACAGCCAATCCCGCACGTTCTTGCCGTCACCGTAGACGGGAAGCGGCTTGCCTTCCAGGGCGTTGATGATCATCAGCGGAATGAGCTTTTCCGGAAACTGATAAGGACCGTAGTTGTTTGAACAATTGGAGATCGTAACTGGCAGGCCGTAGGTCTTGAAATACGCGCGGACAATATGATCTGAGGCGGCTTTTGATGCTGAATAAGGACTGTTGGGCCGGTAAGGCGTCTCCTCGGTAAAATACCCTTCCCGGCCCAGGCTGCCGAAGACTTCGTCGGTGCTCACATGATGAAACAGCTCAACTTGGCCCTTGGTCTGGCGGGATATTTCCAGGAGATTGTACGTGCCGATGATATTTGCTTGAATGAAATCGTCGGGCCAAGCAATTGAGCGGTCAACGTGAGATTCTGCGGCAAAGTGACACACCGCGTCTATTTGCGTTTCAGCAAAAAGCTGGGCGAGCTTGTCCCGGTCGCAAATGTCCAACGGATAAAGCCGGTAGCGCGCCCCAAATACACGCTCAATATCAGCCAGACTCTGGGGGTTTGCGGCATAGGTCAGCTTATCAACATTGACCACTGCTCCGTTGAATTCTGCTTCGGTAAACAGATAACGGATAAAATTCGAACCGATAAAGCCGCAGCCGCCAGTGACCAGTAAATTTTTCATTTTATGCAACCTTATCATGAGCAGAAATCTGACGTGCGCAAGATTACAGTGAAGAGCAAGGTCCTGTCAAAGGAACGGAAAAAACGCGCTATCCTTGCGCGGGCAGCGTGAACCAGAAGGTGGCTCCGGCACCGGGGTTTGACTCAACGCCGATTTCTCCGCCATGTGCCCGGACGAGGCGCGAAGTAATTGCCAAACCGAGTCCGTGACTCTTTTCTCCTGCCGTTGGCTGCGCGGAGAGCGGCTGGAATTCTGCGAACAAGCAGGCCAAGTCCTGTTCTGTAAGCCCTGGTCCTTGATCCCGTACGCTGAAGCGCCAGCAGCCGTTCTCTCTTGCCGCGTGAACAAGCACCTTTGTCTGCCGGGGGGTGAATTTAACACCGTTTGAGATCAGGTTGTCGAGGATCTGGCGCAGGCGCACGGGATCGGCGCACACCGTGCCCGGCGCAATGCGATCCGCTATGACTCGCACGCCTTTTCGCGCGGCGAACCGGTTTTGATCACGGATGATTTCCTCAAGAAAAAACGGCACATTCACCGGCAGCGGTTTTAGCACTAGTTTGCCGTTTTCAATCTTATTGACATCAAGCAGGCCGTCGATCAGCGAGAGCATGTGCACGCTCTGACGCAGCGCGGTGTCCAGCAGGGTATTCTCGTCTTCGGCGCTGAGTTCAATTTCTGCATCGGCCAGCATTTCCGCAACTGCTTTGATGTTCGAAGCCGGTCCGCGCAAATCGTGAGCGGCCATTCCGAGCAAGCTGTTCTTTAATTCATTCAGGCGCTGGAGTTCTTCATTTTGCGCGGAGACCGTCTTTTTCTGCTCGACAAGCTCTGAGACCAGCCTGCCCTTTTCGATGGCGATGGCAACACCGGCAGCGATGCGGCGAAAAGTTTCGACGTGTGCAGCAGCGTAGGTACTCGGGCTGCGGCTGGAAAAAAAGAGGAAGCCGAGCGCGCCATTAGGCGCCCAGAGTGGGCAGGTTAACGAAGAGAGGATGCCGTCCTGCAGTGCGTGTCTGGTCGCACTGGATTCAGGATGGTGCAGATGGTAGTCATGCAAGTTGTTGATAATACGCGGCTCGTTGCTCGCGAGCACACGTGCGAGGCTGGCCGAGTTATAATCGACCGTATAGCCGTGATGGAAAGAATGAGTTGGGTAATCTGCTTTATGCCAGCAGGCGCGCAGCTTGCGGCCTGAGTCGGCAAACATTGCCAGACCGATCCGGTCATACGGGATAATGCCGCGAAACGCCTCATACACCGTTTCCATGATTTGCTCAAAAGTGAATCCGGCGTTTATTTGCTCTGAGATACGCAGTAAACTCAGCAGTTCTTGTCTCTCGACAGCGGAGTCGGCATCCATCTGGTCTGCTCCGGTGCTCAGTGGTGCTGGTCAAGGCAGCGGCGAACTTCGTGGGCTAGTTCATCCACCGCAAATGGCTTTTGAATAAAACCGAGTGCTCCGTCACTTAAAATCGCTTTGGTGCGGTTGTCGCTGGAGTAACCAGAGGCGACCAGTACGCGCACCGCAGCGTGTATCTCGCGCAGTTTATAAAAAAGCTGATCTCCCGACATGTGCGGCATGATCATGTCCATGATCACCAAACTAAATCTCTGCGGAGCTTCGCTGAAAACAGCAAGCGCCTCGGCGCCGCCGCTGGCAACAACGACAGTATAGCCCAAATGTTCAAGGCTGCGCTGAATCACCGTGCGTACAGCTTCCTCATCATCAACGACCAGAATATGTTCCGCGCCGCCGGGAAGTTCCACGCGTGAAGATTCTTCGACTGCCGTGGGTTCAGCTCCGCTGAGCGGAAGATAAACATCAAACCGCGTGCCGATATCCTCCGTGCTCAACAGCGAGATCAGCCCGCGATGAGCGCGTACGATGGAATAGACCGTGGCGAGACCCAACCCCGTGCCGCGTTTGCTCTTCGTGGTGAAAAAAGGCTCAAAGATCCGCGCACGCAGATCCGCGGGAATGCCTGAGCCATTGTCGGCGACAGAAAGACGCGCGTAATCTCCCGGAGCAAGTTCGAGGTCATCCGTACGCATCGCGGTCTTGAGCGTGACTACATCTAAGGATACCTCGATTGTGCCCCCGGCAGACAGCGCTTCTTTGGCGTTTACGGTGAGATTCATGAAAAGCTGGCTGAGCTGGCTTTCCTGGCCGCAAACAAAAATATCTGCTGCTGTGCCGCGAAAACGCAGCTCAATATTTTCGGGCAGTGAAACGCGAAGCAAGTTAATGCCTGCGGCCACAACTAAGCTAAGATTTACCGTGCCGAGTTCAACCTGCTCCCGCCTTGCGAAATCGAGAATCTGCTGAGACAAAGCAGAAGCGCGCCGTGCGCCATGCTCAATGGCGACTACGGATTCGCTTTGTGCGATCTCAGTGGAGCCGGCAAGCCGCAAGTAAGAGACATGCCCAAGAACGCCGGTCAGGATATTGTTCAGGTCGTGCGCCATGCTGCTTGCGAGGACCCCTAGGGATTCGAGTTTGCGGCGCTGAAATGCAGCGCTGTAATCGCTCGCTCCAGAATCATTGGATTGGGGGTAGAGTACCAAGAGGAAGAGCTTGCTTAACGAGAGTTCATGAACAGTCACGAAAAAGCGCTGCGGGCAAAGAGGTGCCGAACACCAGTCAACGTCTCCCTGCCAGCCGTCCAGCAGCACCAGCGCGTCTTTGTCGCACTTGCAGCAGCGAAAGAAACCGGTAAAGCTACTGCCGATAAGACTGTCGGCCCTGCAATTTGCGGCTGATTCCCAGTTCTTATTGACAGCGACAATCTCGCCGCTGCTGTCGACAAGCATCATCGGGCTCGGGCATGCTTCGAAAGCTAGACGAAAACACGCATCGTCAACATGCACCTGGCGTTGTTCATTGTCGGGCACAGACAGTCTCCTTGGCACCTTGTCCGTAGGCCGCTGGAACCGCGGCGATAACGTCCTATGTCTTTTTGGATAATTCGCGCATTGCGTACGATGCGCAACAGTTGCTGATGATCAGAATGATCCGCCTATTTGGCAAGTAAATAATGTACTTATTACTTAAGAACCAAGCGGTGCGGCAATTTTATCATTGGTTGTGGGAAAAATTAGCCGCTTATCCGGCGGATAATCCATCAGTGAATCATAGGAGGTTTCGACGTTCCGATTACATAGATGTCTCGTTAATTTTGTTGCCAAAGATTAGGCTTTCGAATAAAGCATGTCTTGTAGGGGGGTTGTACTCCTCAACCTTGGGCAAAGGCTTCGGTGGCTCAGGTATGATGCGTAACGGCAAATGTTTGAGTGGAGATAACCGGAGCCGAGTAGTCGTTTTTGGAGCGGAGATTGCATTTCGTTTTCGAGCTGGGAGCCTCCCGTTTTACTTTTCGGGAGCGGTTTGCGCCGGATTGCAAGTGTTATTGTTGTAACAGCACATTGTTATACTTCGGGCGCGATTAGCCCAGGGTTGATGTTATTGTTGTGATTGAAGGAGTTACCGGCATGGCTGAGTTACTGCGAGGAGTCGTTAAGTGGTTTAATGACGCTAAAGGGTTTGGCTTCATCGAACATTCAAGCGGCAGAGATGTTTTTGTGCATTATTCAGTAATTGAATGGGATGGCTTTAAGACTCTCAAGGATGGCGAAGAAGTTGATTACGAGCTCTGCGAGGGTGATAAAGGGCTGCACGCCGCCAAGGTTCTCCGTGTAGGTGCACGGAGAAAGCGCGAAGCTGAAGCGCAAGCTGGAGCTGAGCACGAAGAGATGATAGCGCCAAACCTTGAGGGAGGGACAGTGCTTGCGGCAGTGAAAACTACGGCATCAATGATCGAAGTTGAACGTGAAGATGCGGTAGAAGACGCTGACGAACTCCTGGACGTTGAACAGGAAGAAATCCGTAATCTCGAAGGCGCTGGTCAATAAGGAACTTCACCAGTTCTTCCTTGCGTCCCTTCACGGATCCGGGATCCCGGCTGCCGGGGTCCCGGAGTATCATGAATCTGCAAGTGCCTGTATCGCGTGGTCACGCGGGGCCTCTGTTCGTATTTGTTGAATAAGTCCGGGCGGATGACTATTGCGCGGTCAGTTCTTGGCCTAATTTCCGCACGCTCTGGCGAGCGCAGCGCGTGCAAGATATGGCCGTTAACGGTGCAGCTGCCCATACTTAGCAGGAAATTTGGGCGTCCAATATTAACTTGAAATGGGACATTTAGTCCGGCCGGAAAACTGACGATTACTTCTCTATCGGGTGCGTTGGGTATTGTGCCTTATTGGTGAAGTATAGTCGTAGTTTTTATGGTTCTGGTAGTATCGGTTCTTCTTTCGCTTTCTCTGGCCTTTTCCGCCATTTATAGTTTTTTGCACAGGCCGCGCAAATGCTGCGGGCGCCAACGCCATGACGGTGTGCTGATGTGCTGCATTGTCTTAATCACGGCGGGATTGGTCTGTGCGGAAGCCGCGGCAGACGCGCCGCGGGCTGTGCCTAATCAGTTTATTATTAAATTTGCCAAGAGGACCGGCGCTGTGCCTGCGCATCGTGAGCATTTGATGCGGCGCGCTCTTCGAGTCAACCTCGTGCGCGAGCACAAAATCACGGAAGCTCAGCTCGTCGAGACGCAAAGCGGCGGTGAATTCAATGATGCTTACGCGAAGCAGTTACTGGCAGATGGTGTGGTTGAATACATTGAGCCGAACTATATTATTTCCCTCAATGCGGTTACGCCGAACGACACGCAGTTTGCCAGTCAATGGGGCTTGAACAATTCCGGACAAACCGGCGGGACGGCTAATATTGATGTTGATGCGGTTGAGGCATGGGATCTGACTACCGGCAGCGGCAGTGTCGTTGTTGGAGTCGTTGACACCGGAGTGCAGTACAACCACCCGGACCTTGCCGCAAATATGTGGAACAATCCGTACGAGGTCGCCGGAAATGGCATCGACGATGATCATAACGGCGTTGTTGACGATGTCTATGGCTACAATGCTGTGGCCAATTCGGGCAATCCGATGGATGATCACGGACACGGCTCGCACTGCGCCGGTATCATCGGTGCTGCCGGCAACAATAGCCGCGGCATCGTTGGTGTGAACTGGAATGTGAAGATCATGGCGCTGAAGTTCCTGGATTCCGGCGGCTCGGGAACGCTGGACGATGCGATCGAGGCCATTGAATATGCAATTCGCATGCGTCAGGCGGGAGTCAATCTTAAGGTGCTGAGCAATTCATGGGGCTCGGGCTATTATGCCCAATCACTCGAGGCAGCAGTGGCTGCCGCTTCAAATGCGGGTCTGCTTTTTGTCGCCGCTGCGGGCAATGATGGAGAGGACAACGACGCTTTCGCCAGTTATCCGGCAAATTTTGATGCGCCCAGCGTAATGTCTGTTGCGGCACTCGACCACAACGGCAATCTGGCATATTTTTCCAACTATGGTGTGTCCAGCGTTGATGTCGGAGCACCGGGAGTGGACATTTTGAGCACGGTCATCAACAGCAGTTACTCAACGATGAGCGGCACTTCCATGGCGACGCCGTTTGTCAGCGGCATCGCGGCGCTGGTTGCTGCCCGCGAAGGGACGTTGAGCGCCGTGGAGTTGAAATCGCGCCTGATGGCGACGGTAAAGCCCTTAGCGACACTAAATGGTTTGATGCAGGCGCCGGGGATTGTCAGCGCGCTCAATGCACTAACCAATGCGCGCAGCGGTCTTCCGGATCCCGGCGAAGCCGCGCGCTACAGCAGCACCGCAGTGGCTATGGATTATGATCCAAACCTCGGCCAGCGCGTGCTGCAGGTTGATGACGGATATTATACCGCAGAGCTGCCATTCGCTTTCTCCTATTACGGGTCGTCTTTTTCGCGAATCGCCATTTCGTCCAATGGGCGCGTCATCCCGTTGGCCTCCGGTCAGAGTGCTCCGGATCGGATGGATTATTCGAACAGCCTCTCACAAGGCATCTGTGTTTATCATGACGATCTCGTTCCTGCGCCCCTGAATCCCGCAGAGGGAGGAGTCTGGCTGAAAACGGACAGCTCTAGCGCAGTGATTACCTGGGTTAGCGCGAACTATGCGCACCGCGTTTCATCAAACGCCGAGACTGAGATTCGCTTCCAACTAAAGTTTAATTCATCCGGGCTGATTGAATATCATTACCCCGATACCTACCATGGAGATTCCAATTACAATTATGGTGCAAGCGCATCTATCGGGCTTGCGCCGGTGAGCGGCGTAAACGGTGAGAAGCTGACGATCGGTCACAACACGGCAAACCAGGAGCAAGTGGGCAGCGGCAAGGCGTTGCGGTTCTTACTGGAAGCAGCGCGGCAGGCTCCCGCGCGTTCTGATTTTGACGGGGACGGCGTGACGGATATCATCGTGTGGCGTCCGGGCAATGGTTATTGGTTTATTTTGACATCGAGTTCCGGTTGGCAGTACGCGCAGCGGCAGAGTTTTCAGCTCGGGCTGCCTGGAGATGTGCCGCTCACAGGCGATTATGACGGTGATGGTTCATTGGACCTCGCTGTCTGGCGTCCCGCGAACGGAACATGGTACTTCCGGCTGTCCAGCGCGGCGTATTCTGCAATTACTGCGATGCAATGGGGTCTGCCTGGGGATGCGCCGCTTGCCGGCGACTTTGACGGTGATGGGCGAAGTGACCTGACCGTATACCGCGCAGCCAGCGGCGCATTTTACACGCTGTATTCTTCTGCTGGCTTCAACCGTGATGCCGCTCTGACCGGCAACACGGGCGCTTATACCGGTGTGGCGCTTGGCGGCTGGGGTTTTGATCCGCTCAGCGGTGATTTTAATGGCGATGGGCGTCACGAATATGCTTCCGTGTGGCAGTTGATTCGCTTCTGGTCGATTAAGAACACATCAGGCGTGCTTCTCTGGTCGCTGCCTTGGGGAGATCCGGGAGATACGCCGCTTGCGTGCGATCTCGATGGGGACAGCAACGACGATCGAATCGTGGTCCGAGTGCGCCGCGAGAATACGCTTGACTGGTAT
Organism: Pseudomonadota bacterium; assembly: GCA_029555385.1. Lineage (GTDB taxonomy): Bacteria > Bdellovibrionota_C > UBA2361 > SZUA-149 > SZUA-149 > JAKPSH01. Next base: position 11,004 of record JAKPSH010000212.1, on the reverse strand, counting down.
GGAGCATACGCGAGCGGCGGCGCCAGTGTAAACAACTTCGGTTCTTTGGGTGATATCCCGCGCTGCAGCGGCGATTACGACGGTGACGGCAAGGGCGATATTACGGTATTTCGTCCAACAAGCGGCGAATGGTTCATCCGCTATTCGGCCAATGGCGAAATGGTCCGCCATCAGTTCGGATTACCTGGAGATATTCCGCTTTAACCATAGCCGCGCTGGTTTTTCTTTTGCAATCAAACGGCAGCTTGGCATATAATTACAAAGCTATGGCTTTTCCTTATTTTCTAAATGCCTTTCAGCTCGAGGAGTCACTCTTCTTGGTGCTCTTCGCCTCTTGCGCAGGCGGTCTGTAATTCTTTGACAGTCTTTGGGCGCGGCTTGACAGCCATATCCGACTAAGTCTCAGCGCATCCTGTACCTAGAAACGTAACTTATTAATAGGGAATAAGATGATAAAAATACTACTCGTATGTTGTTTTGCGTTAATCTTTGCTGTTGCTCCGCTAACTGCTTGTGCCAAGGACGAGGCAAAACAAGAGACGGCGCCGGCTCCGGCGCAGGAACAAGCGGCAGCTCCTGCTGATGCCAAACCGGAAGTCGCGAAAGAAGAGCCGCCGGCTCAGACTCAGGAAAAGACGGCTGAGGAAACTCCCGGAGAAGCCAAGCCGGAAGCTGTTGAACAAAATACGGAAGAAGCAGCTAAGTCCGAAGCGGAAAAACCGGCAGAACCAGCCTCCGAGCCGGACCCCGCTCCCGCTGCAAATTAATATCTACCGGATTGCGACAAGGGCGGATGCGTTTGCATCCGCCCCCCTATTCTTCTAATCTTGTTGCTGCGTCATTTTTGTAGAGCGTTCGTTTAGCATTATTGGCTGATTTCAATCAGATATGCCTGCCACGATCGAACTCATTGCTGCTGTGCTTTTCGCTGTTGCGATAGTGCACACGTTTGCTACAAAGTTTTTTGAAAACCTGGCGCACACCCAGGCATCGCATGCCGGGCTATGGAGATTGCTTGGCGAGGTCGAGGTGGTTTTCGGTTTTTGGGCGATCGTCTTTGTCGCGGCCATGTTTGTGACGGACGGAGCAAGTGCGGCGACAGATTATATCGACAACCGTAATTTCACTGAACCGATGTTTGTCTTTGCGATTATGGTTGCTGCCGGGACGCGTGCGATTTTACAGCTTGCCATGGCAGGGGTGCTGCTTGTTTCGCGGCTGCTTCCCCTTGGACGCTCAATGAGTTTTTATTTTACTACCTTGGCTCTCGTCCCTTTATTTGGATCGTTCATTACAGAACCTGCCGCGATGACGCTTGCGGCCTTGATTATTTCCAGCCGTTTCTTTGTCGCCGGTGTCTCCAACAGGTTTAAATACATCACCCTGGGAGTGTTGTTTGTTAATGTGTCCATCGGAGGGACACTGACCCCTTTTGCTGCGCCGCCGGTGCTGATGGTTGCCAACACCTGGGGTTGGGACTTCAGCTTTATGATTACGATGTTTGGTTGGAAGGCAGCCGCTGCGGTGCTGATCAACGCGTTTGGGGTGACGCTTTTTCTTCGCCGGGAGTTGGCGGGACTCCCGGAGACGCCTCAAGAAGCCGCTTCGCCCCGAGTGCCGCTTGCGCTGCTGCTGTTTCACGTTTTGATTTTAGTGGGCATTGTTGTGTTCGCGCATCATCCGCCGATGTTTATGGGCCTTCTCCTTTTCTGTTTGGGCATCGCCCATGCTTATCATCATCACCAGGATCGGTTAATCCTGCGCGAAGGCCTGCTCGTGGCGTTCTTTCTTGCGGGCCTCGTTGTTTTAGGCGGCAAGCAGCAGTGGTGGCTGCAGCCGCTGCTGATGAACATGAGCAGCGAACAGGTGTTTTATGGGGCAATGGTGCTCACGGCATTCACTGACAATGCGGCGTTGACTTATCTTGGGTCGCTTGTTGAAGGACTGTCGGATGGATTTAAGTATGCGCTTGTCGCCGGCGCGGTAACAGGGGGCGGGCTGACCATAATTGCCAACGCGCCAAATCCCGCGGGCATCGCGATTTTGAAGGAAAAGTTTGATGATGCCGCCGTTCATCCGCTCGGGCTGCTGCTTGCCGCTGTGCCTCCGACTATTGTTGCTGCTTTGGCGTTTGGGTTCTTCTAGCCGCGATATCTCACAGCCCGAGGTTGTGAGGTATTACGGCTAGCGCAACGAGGTTGTTCAACAGCAGAATAAAGCGCGCTAAGCTGAGTTTTGAAGCTGCTTCTGCTGAAGCGCAGTTCTACTAATCTTTTGGCGGCAATGATCATCGAGCGACGTTTTTGCAGAGCGCTCGGTGCAGGATCGAAAGCTGCGGCCAGCACTTGTCCCAGTGCTTTTGGTTCAGGTTCGCAGAGCAAAGCGGTCGCATCGCTAAGCACCTGAGTGTGCGAGCTGATGCGGGTTGCTGCAATTATCCTTTCTGCGGCCATATAACTGTAAATTTTTAGCGGTGTGTTTGCGCCGGATATTCGCGCGGAGACAAGCACGTCAGCAAGCGCCATAAATGCGGGCATCTCTGCGGCAGGGCGTGTTCCAGTGAAAACAACGGCGTCTGCAATGTTCAGCGTTTGGGCGAGTTCAAGCTGCACTTTACGGCGTTCCTCTTCCTCCGGCGCTCCGCCGACAATCAACAGAACGCAATTGTCACGGTGCGCGAATGCTTCCTTGCGCTCAAACATTGCCGCAAATCCGCGCAACAGCAGCGGTATCCCCTGGCAAGGATCGAAGTTGCCCGTGTAAACAGCAACTCTCTTATCCTGAATGTTAAGTTCTCTGCGCAAACGCTCCACATCAGCCGCGCTGGCCTTGCCCGTGTCATCCAGAGCGGCATCAGGCACGCTTACTGCATGAACAAGCGGTGCGATGCCGCGGGCGTAAAGAGCATGTTCTTCTCCGACCGTCATCACTGCGGCGGCCCGGCGGATGCAGTGTTTTTCAACCAAAGCAACAAACCGCGCAAAAAGACGCGCACACGGTAGATCGAGATTAGCTAATTGTTCCGGCATGCACGAGTGCATGTCGAATATATATGGAAGCGCGAATAGACGCCCGATTATTGCGGCAATGATGCCGGCTTCCTCAACACCATGTACGGCAGTATACCTGCGCCGCAAGAGCAACTTCAACGCGTAAAAAAAGAGGACGGAATCGTAGAAAAACTTAGCTAAGGAGGGGCCGGTAGGGACGCAGCGGATGCCGGGGATTTTCGGTACGCGAAGAATCTCCACGCCAGGGATAGTAATATTCTCCCCCAGCGGCAAAACAACCAAATCTACACAGTAACCAAGTTCAGTTAACGCTGATACAGTGGCGCGGACGCGAAACGGGCTGCCGCGCACAGCGAAGAACGGCTGCGGTTCAAGGAAAAGAATACGCTTAGTTTTTGCGGCAGATCCGGTCATCCTGTTTTTGGCCTGTGCCCAGCGGGAAGCCGGAAACATAGCATGCCGGACCGCTGAAGCAAAGCTAAACGGCGGAGGCCTGGGTTGCCGGCCCTTCCGCTGCAAAACGCGCAAGCAGGGGTGCGACCGGTTCATCCCGGTGCATCGCTGCGACCAAGTCTGCTGCTTTGTTTGCCTCGCGCTGCAATACAGGAATACGGCTGTTGAGCACCTTGCGAATTGCGTTCTTTTTTTCCCAGCCGCACAAGATGTGTTCGAGCAGCGTTTCCTCACCGAAGGCAGAAAAACGCATGATATGCTCCGGAAGGGTCAAAGTGTTGAAATAGTATTCGCATTTTGGCTGGTAGGCGAGGCCGATGATCGGTGTGCAGCCCGAAGATGCTAAAATCATTGCATGCAGCCGCATGCCGAAAAGAAGCGAAATGCGGGAGAGAACGCCTTTGAGGTCGTGGTGATTATATTGGCGGTTGGAAATCATCACTTTCGGTTCGTTGCACTGAACACGCGACATCAACTCTTTGGTAATCGCAACATCGTTGTGCTGCGAACAGACAAAAAGCAGCGGTACGTGCAATTTGCGCGCAGCTCTGCTGAGGGCAGCGGCATATTCTGTTAAGAACTTGGCTTTACCCATCGGTTGGTGATCTGGTCCAGCCCACGTATCAATGTACGAGTTGATATTAATGCCCAGAATTTCCTGTTCGGGGTTAAGCTTTAGCTGGGAGAAAATCTGGCGAATGCGCTCCTCATCGCAAGGGGCGACGTTGAGTGCTGCATCTGCTGTGAGGATTAGCCGCTCGTTTTTCACGCCGATGTCTTTAAGAATATCCAGCGACGATTGGTCGCGTACCGTGATGAATTCCATTATTTCCGCCAACTCGCGCAGCATGCGCTGGCCGGCTGGGGTAGTTACAGGTCCCGTGCCGACATTGAAGCAGGCAATTTTCTTGCCGCGCCGTTTGGCGCGTGGAAGCAGCAGATAAAGTGTTGACAAGAAGTTGAACAGCGGGTTGTACAGTGCGCGATCAAAAAGTATCGCGTCGAAGATGAGACTCAAGTCAGTGCGCATGATTGAGCGGCAGGTCGGCACACCGAACATTTTGACTGACGCATGCCACGGCAGCATGGAAATCGGCTGCACACGGTTGTTGTAATTATTGCGGATAAAGCCGGGTTTGATTGTGGGAATTTCATAAAGCAAACGTGTGCCGCACGAGCGGTCAACGGAATCCATAATCGCAGAAAGTAGTGCTGCATCTCCAGCATTTCTGCCCGAGGAAGAACCCAGCAACGTAATTGACTTAAGCATCTCTTCTCCACGCTTTCACAAAAGATATCATCGCGAGCTATTTGTGACTGTTTTTATCGTTAAATTTGTTTCCTAGATATTGTTGGACGGCTAAGCTACCTTGCATCCGCGGTTCAATCAAGCAACGGATTTAGGCGATGGCTTTTGTTTGCGATGCGCATGTTCATTTGTACCTTGGCTATGACCTAGTCCCGGCGCTGCGGGCAGCTTCGACGCGGCTTGACCTTTTGTTCCGGGAGGCCTGCGGCGATTTGTCTGCTCAACCCGTGCGTATTTGCTGTCTTGCCGAACGTTTTGACTGTCATTATTTCCGCGATCTGCGTGAAGGTCGCCTGTCTCTGAACGCTGCCGGCGCGCAATGCCGTCCTTGTGCCGAAGACGGCGGGTTATGCCTGACTTTCGCCGACGGCGAGCAGCTCATTCTTATTGCTGGACGGCAAATCAACACTGTCGAACGGCTGGAGGTTATCGCGCTCGGCGCATCACCGGAAATCGCGGACCATGCACTGTCCTTTGGTGCGGCGGCCGCGGCAATTCGTGATGCGGGGGGCATCCCCGTGATTAACTGGGCGCCCGGGAAGTGGTTCTTTTCGCGCGGGCGGCTGGTGCGGCAGATCATTGACTCAAGCGATCGTTTGCCGGTTGTTCTTTGTGATACGACGCTTCGGCCCGATATTTGGCCGGAGCCGCTGCTGATGCGGTATGGTGCGAAAAATGGCGTGAAAATTATTGCCGGCTCGGATCCCCTGCCTCTCCCTGGCGAGGAACTGCGGATTGGAACCTATGGCATCGCCGGTATCGGGTCGTTTGATGCTTCACGACCGGTAAGCGCGCTTAAGGAAATTCTTCTTCAATCCTCCGGGGACTACCGAATTGCGGGACGCCGTTCGAGTGCACTTGCGGTGATGAACAGGATTTTCTTGTATTCTCTTGAAAAGAGACGCAGCAAGAAGAAAACTGCGCTGTAATTCCGGATACTTACGCACAAACCCCGGCCGGTTAAGCGCCGCCAGCCTTCAGGCATTGCGGCTTAGTCAGGGAACAAACCGCAGAAAAACATTCATAACAACTGATGGAGCATGTTTTTTCCTGGCCGTTGTATCTCGCAACTCGATATTGCGGCGGGCTTCCGGGGCGGTACGATGATTTTTGTTTTCAAGCTCCTCTTTGCTTATTTCGGGTTTCAGGCTGCGGCTTGGTTCGGTGTGAACCAGCTTGTCGGCTTGCTGGTCGGGCTTTTTGTCGGTCACGTTGTGGACTACGCGGCAACGATGCGTTTTGCGCGCTGGCGCGCCCGGCGCTTTTACTTGGCCGAGGCCCGGAAGAATTTCGATAATACCTACTTGACCAGCCTCTTCCATATGTTCGGTCAAATCTGCGGCGCTGATGGAGTAATCTCCAAAGAAGAAATCGGTGCCGTGGAGCGTGTAATGACCGAAATGCTGCAGCTCAAACGCAAGGCGCGCCTTCAGGCAATTACCAGCTTCAAGAAGGCTCGCACTTCGGCTGTTCCGTTTCAAACAAGCGCCGTCAAATACTTTGAGCTTTACCAAGCGCACCCGGAAATGCTGGAAAGCACAGTGCAGATGTTTTTAAATGTCGCCTGCGCCGACGGCCCGCTCAATGAAGCGGAAGAACAGTTTATTAACACGGCGGCCTCCATTTTCGGTATCGCCCCCGGCCGTTATCAGCAGATGAAAACGCCCTACTCCCGATCAAGCGGGTCATCCGCAAACGGGTCCGCACATTCTTCCGCCGGCACAAACGGTGTGCCGCGCCCGGGAAGCCTTACTGAAGCATACGCCCTGCTTGGCTGTGACAAAAACGCTGCCGTCTCTGACATTAAGAAGAACTACCGTAAACTCGTCATGGAGTATCATCCGGATACGATTGTTTCGAAAGGGCTGCCGGAAGATTTTATCAAGTTTGCCAACCACAAGTTCGCATCGATTCAGGCGGCTTATGAGCAGGTGCGTTCTGACCGCGGCTTCTAGGACAAAGTCCACTTTCAAAAACTCTGTCCTATCTGCCCTCGATTCATGTGTTATGCTGCCGCGCGTTATAGCGTTCTAGAGCTGTTTACGATTCCTCGTATCTGCCGATTCGAGATCCTCCTTCGCTAAAGCTACGGAGGATAGAGCTTTTTCTAGAACTTGCAGCGCCAAAAAGCGCTACAAGGTTCTGAAAAATGCTCTAGTATTCTCAGCTCAACCTCATTATGACAGCGCCGCGCCTTCAACTTGACGCAAACTCGACTTTCGCAACAGCCCGGCTGTGCCGGCAACGATGTAAGTCCTAAGCGGATATGAGGCAAAAGCTGCGGAATTGTAGCTGCTGCCCAGAAAAAAGCTTTGCCTATATCTTCGCCTTGGCCTTAATCTCCGCCTCCGCCTCCGCCTCCGCCTCCGCCTGTTTTCCTCCGATGGTGCTCGTGGTGCGCTCTGCTTCGGGATTAAACGTGCAGTTTCCTATTCCGGAAGAGAGGGATAAAAAAGATAGCTTGGCTGACGTTAAATGCCGGCGGATAACCCGGCCAAGATACTTAAAGTACTTATCACTTTGCAAAATGGGGAAGAAGAATTATACCTTGGAGTTGTCAACATCAGACTCCCCGGCATTTTACGATGGACGAGAGGCAGGAACCGAAAACTGTGAAGCGGCGGCGGATCGATACCTCGATTTATGATGAGTCGCGCTTGGAAGAGAGCGAGCCGTATCTGGGACCGGCTTGGGCTGTAGCCATGCTTGTTCTCTATCTGCTGAAGCGGCTCTTTCCGGCGGAGCAGTTCTCTTTCTTGTGGTGGGTCCAGCTTTATATCATCGGCATCGTTGTTGCCGTCACCTTGTTTACCCTCGTCAAGCGCCATCAGTTCTATAAAGCCGAGCGGATGAGGCAGCAGAAATAGCACGTAATGCGCCGCTCTGTTTTAATTGCAGCTTTCCAGGCTCAGGAGGGTCATCTCCGGCGGGCAGTTGATGCGCACGCCGCGCCATGTTCCCAGGCCCCTTGAGACGTGGAGCCAACGGTCGTTCCAGCGGTGAAGGCCGGCCATAAAGCGGCGATCTCGAACTACGGAAAACGGCGTCTTGTTGGAAAAAGGGTAAATAAGCTGCCCGCCGTGAGTGTGTCCGCTGAGCATGATGTCCCAGGGAAGATTCGCTATTGCATCTTTGGTATCTGGATTGTGGGCCAGCATGATGAGCGGGGCCGCTGTGTGGAGCAGGTTCTGGTTCGTTTCGTCGAAAGCCACGGGAGCACTCCATAAATCTGCGGTTCCGGCGACAACTACCTGCTGGCCGCGGCATTGATACATTGTAGTTTCATTAACAAGGCAGCGGATGTTCGCATCGCTCAAGATGCCGGCTGCTTCTTCCCAGGAGTCACCTGCCCCGAATCTGGACGCCCATTGCCCGCCGTCGTGGTTGCCTAGGCATGCCGCGCACGGAGCAGCATCGGAAAGGATTCTCAGCAGGCGGCTGTAGCGCGCGGCCTCCTGTGCTGAAGGCAAGGTACTGGAGATATAGTCGCCCGTGAGGCAGATTAAATCCGGTGTTTCTTGCGCAAGCAGCTGGAAGCTGTTCTCCAGATACCAAAGCGGCATGGAGCCAAACGCATGCAGATCGGAAATATGGGCGATGGTCAGAGGCCGAGAAAACGGTTTGGGCAAAAGCACCTTTCTGTGGCTGATTTCCGGCCAGAACGGTTCAATCCAGCGGCTGTGCAGCAAAGCCGCAGCGGCCAAACCCTGTATGCCAGCAAGCAGGAACCCGCGGCGGGACATGCCGCAAGCTGATGTTTGTGCGTGTGTTTTCATCAAACCTCATCTTGTTAAACCTTGCTTAACAGCGTTTCCACGTCATGTAGATAATTGCGGATGCATTTTCGCCCTTGCGCTGTGCAAACGAAAGATGTGCGCGGTTTTCGTTCGATAAACTCCTTTGTCACAGAAATCAGTCCAGCTTGTTCGAGTTTGCGCAAATGAACGGAAAGATTTCCCTTAGTCAGCGGCAGTGAACCGGCAAGCGTCATAAAGTCGACCGGCTTTGCGGCCATGGCTAGAGCGGCCATGATCAGCAGACGGCTGCGATCGGCGAGAATCGCGGGAGGATCAAACGATTTCATGCTTGACTCTCGTTCTTGCTTCGCAAATCGCCAAGATGCAGCAGGGAAAGAAAGCTCAGCGAAACGAAAACGCCAAATGGAAGCAGCAATGTGCCGTACCATAAGAGACACTGCAGCACGCCAACAATAAGGCTGGCTGCACCGAGAATCCAGGCCAGGCGCAGCGGAAGCACGAAAAACCTTCCTTGTAATAAATAATCGCCGATAAAAATGAGAAACATTGGTGCAACCCAGTCCGGACGTCCGGCGAGGATCAACAGGCTTACCGCGGCAAACTTCACAGATAGGTCTGAAAGAAAAGGGATGGTCATTAAATACGGGAGATTCCGCGCAAGGTAGTCTTCCAGCGCTTCCCCTTCCCGTTTAGCCATGACCGCAAGCGCAGCATACAGAACGCCGCAAAGAAAGATGAGCAGCAGTCCGATTATGCCGATTGCGCTAAAACGCAGGGGAAAATGAAAGTGCGTCTGAATGAGGAACTGCGTCGGGCCGATGCGCAGAAAGCAGTCAGCCAGAATGAGCAGAAGGACAAGCACTGCTGCCGTTAAATGTATAGCAAAGTGGAGCCGGGAGCGGCTCAGCATTGCGCCTGGCGCCAGTTGTTTAATCCCGGCCTCGTCGACTGCCTGGCGAATGCTCTTCAAGTCCCGGACAAGTGAACGCAGCTCGTCTTGCTCCATAACCCTCCCGTAAACTAGTTTATAGTATAGACTAGTTTACGCCAATCATGCCGGTCCGGTCAAGCACTATTTTAATGCAAGTATTGCTTTTGTTACGACTCTGCGGCGTGTGAGAAATGCATATTAGTGTGCTTGTGCGCCAGGAATAGGATTGGCCAGTATGTTTTCAATGATGTCCAAACTGCTGCTTGCGGCAGTGCCTTTTTGTCGCGCTAAGTGCAGCGCAATCTGACCGAGCAAGCAGTAAAGATCCATGTAATTGCGCTGCCAGGAGGCAAGCGCCGCGACATGCTCGGCTACGACATTGCCGTCGCCGCGGGCTATCGGGCCGGTCAATGCGCGAACAGCATCCAGCTCAAAGATGTTCGCTAATGTTTCACGGGCGAGCGGCTCCATTATTTGCCGCGCGGCGCTTCGCACTACCCCGGCTCGCTCAAAGACGCGAGTGCCGAGTTCCATCAGAGATGCCTGATAGTTGGAGACAATGACGGTAGCGGCATGATATAGAGCTTTCCTCTCTGTTTCCAGGGTAAATACTTTACCGCCAATTGCCGTGAACGTGTCCGCAAGCAGCGCTGCTGCTGCCGGACTGCCCTCGATCCCGCAGAAAGTTCCGGCAAATGTTTCTGCGGCATGCGCTGGATCGGCAAAGGTCTTGACCGGGTGTACGCTAGCCACCGCAGCGCCTTTTTCCTCCAATTGCGCCAGCTTTCTCGATGACAACGCTCCGCTAAGGTGGAAGACGATATCACCGGGCTTGAGAATTCCAGCAGCAGCCAGTGCAACTCCGGCCTGTTCAATGTTGTCATCCGGCGTCCCAATTAAGTACAGGCAGGCACATTCCATTTCAGAGACGCTTTCTACGGCACGTCCGGCTCCGATAAATGCGGCTGCGTTTTCAGCACTGGCCAGCGAGCGGGTAAGTATGCCGCCGATCGCAAGAACATGCTGCTGTGCCCAGAGACGTCCGAGAGTTCTGCCGGCGTTCCCGCATCCGATCATGTTGATTTTCAGCATATGTTTGCCACATCCACAGCAGTCAAGATTAATCAGGCATGCCGCACGGCTTGCGCTTCTCTGGTCACCGGCAGTTCGATGACAAACACTGCGCCGCGAGGTTCGTTGTTGCGCACGCGGATAAATCCGTTGTGATCGGCAACGATGGTGCGGACGATGGCCAGCCCTAGTCCCGTGCCCTCGCGCTTTTTGGAAAAATACGGCTCAAACAAGCGCGGTTTGTCTTCCTCCGCGATGCCTGTGCCGCAATCCGCAACGGTGAGTGAGGCCAGCCCGAGCTCGGGGTCATATTTCGTGCGCACGCTAATGTTCGCATGAGGACCCGAATCTTGAACTCCGCCGATATTTGCCTGCGCGGCAAGCTGCACGGAAGCCACAGCATTATCCAGCAGATTAATCAGTGCCCGTCCGAGTTGTTCTCGGTCAAGGTTGAACGGCGGCAGGGAGTCA
>JAKPSH010000172.1 GCA_029555385.1 Pseudomonadota bacterium | reverse complement strand
GCGCTTGTTCATCGTCTTGCTCGTCTTCCTCAGCGGCCCATTCATCGTCTTCGTCCTGCACGGGCGGGGCAGCCGTTTCGGGAACCAACCGGAGATGGACGGTTTCTTGAGGCAGCGATTGCTGAGCCGGAAGCAGTGCGGGAGCAACGGCTTGCGTCACGGCCTCGGGCAGCGCGGAGGATACCGGTTCAGGAGCAGATACATGCGGGGTGGATGCGGGCAAAGGCGGCACAGGCGGCGTCCGGGCATCCCCGGCTGCCGCCGGGGTTTGCTGACCTGGGCGAGCACAGTTCTTGAACCCGCAGTGTGCGAAGCGCGCGGAGCATGCCGTATCTAAAACAAACGCAAGCTCTCGTTTCTTCTCCGCACTTGCGCTGACATATCCCGCACCGCCTCCATAGCGCTGCTTAAGCTCCGCCGTAAATTGTTCACAAGTCATAAAGCGGTTCAGCCAGCTCAATGAATCTTGACCGTCCGGCACCGGTGATGCAGCGCCGGACGCTGCATCTCTGTCTCCGATCGTCCGGCAGACCGCGAAGTCGCAGCTCGCAAAACGCTCGCCGCATGCTTCATCGAGCACAATTGACAACTCCTTTCTCTGCTCCGCATTCAGTGCAGCTGCATCGGGAATAGTATTGAAATATTCTTGCAGACCTCGCGAAAAGCTTGCGCAGTTATCAGCTTGGGCCAGCCAGGAAAGGTCAGCAGAGGCGGACGCGGCGAACACCAGTTCGGATACTGCATAGATGATACAGATAATCGCCGGACGAATCATGTGCAAAAAGAAACCTATTCGCTTGGCAAACAGCAAATTCCGCCGCAAATAAAACATGGCATTGTTTTAAAAAGTGCTCACGTTACTTATCGGCAAAAGCCGGCAGAAACAAGACGCACTTTCTGTTATGATGCTCGCGCATAGATGCTGAACCATTTGTTGACTCATAGCTCCGGGGTCGTCATCGTGCCTCGTGCGGTGTAAAATTAGTAAAAATCATCCAGGAAAATTGGGACATGAAAGGATCCCTACTTATTATAGTGGTTATTGTGGCGGCGTTTTTGTATGGCTATAAGCGCGATTCGGTATCCTATTGGGCCGAGCGAGCACGGCATAAAGTTAGTCAGGAATCAACCGTAAAAGCCCCCGAAGACGCTCCGGCCCTTGCGCCGGCGCCGGTAGAGAAGGGCCCGGTGAAAATTGCTCCGCTGCCGGCAGCCGCCAATCCGTATCAAGATGCAATGAACGCCTACCGGAGAATGGGCAACGCGGCCGTGCCCCAAAATATGCGCGCTCCCGGTTCATTTGTTAACACCTTGGACTCGATTCAACCGGGGGCCGTAACAAACGACCAAGTTAACCGGCGCAATGCTTATTTCGAGAAGCTTTCTCAGCAGCTCAAGGAGCTGCGCGGAGAAATTCCGCCGCCTGCCTCACCGGAGCCAGGGGCCGCAGCAGAAGCTGATGCAGCCCCCGTGGAAGAACCCGTCGAGGCATCACCACCAGCAGAATCTTCCGCGCCAGCAGCGCCCGAGCTGCCTCCCGGCAGCCAAGATGACGAGGTTTCCGCACTCGAAGAAGAAATTGACGAAATCTTAGAGCCAGCCGTGCAGTAATCCCTGCGCATCGTGACGCACGACTAATTAACTAAAGCCTCGGCATCCGTTGCGGCTCGCGTCAGGTTGTCCAGCGCGCTTTTTTCTGATTCCGCTATTTGTCCCGCGGCTTGATCGAGCAACTGCCCCAGAAGCGCCCGGGATAAATTCCCGTAGCCGGAAAGAGCAAGCGCCTCAATTAAATCCGTCCGGCAGTTGAGCGCCTCTGCGCTCAGCTCAGTCAGACACGGCGCCACGGCGCCAAGAAGGTTGCTTACCGAAAGCGGAATAAACGGTGAATCAAAACGGCGAAAAAGCTCCACAAATTTTGCTGCCTCCTTTACCGGCAGCGTCGACGCAAACTCCGTCCATTTTTCTTTATCTTTAGCAGCGCCATCTACGCCGATCAGCAAGCGCAGCAGCCCCTGCTCCGCCTCGCCAATCTGCGCATCTCCCGGGATCTCTCCAATCATCACTAACGATCCCAGACTGTGGCGGCAGGCAAAACGTGAATGCCGCCAACCGGGGAAGAGAAATGCCTCCCTCTGCTTGCATGCTGCCTTAGCAAACTCGCGCAGCGCTTTCTTGTATTCCTGGCCCTGGCGGCGCAGCCATAATCCGATTAGCGCCTTTGTCGAGTAACGCCGCAAAAACGGCTGATGAAAGGGCTTCTCTGCAAACTTTTCCAGCTCCAGATCCTCGCCTAGAAAAAAATCCTTGCCCGCGGCAAAAGCTAATTTCGGCGCAAGAAGCGTCTGCTCGCCATAGTTCAAAAACATTTCCTTTGGCAGCCAGATCTCCGCCGCAAGCAAAGACTCCACCCCAGCGACATCAATCTCGGCCAGAGCCGTGCGCACGTCCGGCAGCGCAGAATAGCGCTTGGCCAACGCCTCAAGCGCCGCCTCACCAATCGGAAAATCGCTGCCCAGCATGATCACATCCCAGTCAATGTAAAACATGCGCACTTCACGAAAGGCCTGGCCGAAACTGTTGACCACCATGCCCCATGTTTCCGGAGATATCTCATACAAGTGCATCCACTGCACATAGATTCCGCCGGTCTCCAGCCGCGATTTTGCCAACTCGTAAAACTCCCGCGAATAAAGCCGCTCCACGCCAATTACCCAAGGGTTGCTCGGTTCCGCGGCAATCATCGAGTACTTCTTTTTGCTTGCGCCAAGCACCCGGTAGGCATCACCGATATGCCAGTTAATTTTCGCATTCCTGGACGCAGCGTAATTGGCAAAATCGAAATACGGCGCCACGTCCCTCACCGCGGAAGAAATCTCAATCACATCCACCCGCTCAACTTCGGGGTACATGGCAATGCTTCCCGCGGTAACCCCCAAGCCAAAGCCGATTACCGCGGCATCAACCACCGGCTTGACGCTCAGCAGAACCGGCAAGTGACCGATCAAGCGCATAGTGTCCATATCCGCACGATCGGTCTCGCCGTCAGACTTCCCGTTTACCCGCAGGTTCCGGACTACATCCGCACCATGATTAAGCTCTCTTGCTTCGCTTCCCGCCCTCCGCTGCGCAACGGTAACAGTAGTATTTGGATCGTCACGATCGGCGATAATTTCCGTCCCCGGCAGATAATCGGCATAGAACGCCTGGGGTCCGGCGAAGGTTAAAGCTTCCGCAGATTGATCGCGAAATAAACCCGTATCCAAACGCCGCCGATCCCAGCGCGGAAGAAAAAACACGCCGATCGCCGCCGCAGTAATCAAGACCACAGTCACCCGGCGCAATGCGCCCACCATACTTGAACGCATCGCAGCTATGGCCGCAGAAAGCAGCAGCAGCAGCAAACAAAGCTGAAATACTTCGTCCAACGAGCAAACATACAACAGCAGATAACCGCCGCCGATTGCCCCACAGACGCAGCCCAGGGCGTTTGCCCCGTAAAGTCTGCCCACGACAGCCCCCAGACTCTTCATTTCGAGACGGAAGTCGCGAAAGAGCAGCGGCATTGTCGCGCCCATCGCACCGATCGGAACAACCAGAACGGAACAAAGCACCAGGAAAGCTGCTGCATAATACACATAAAAGGCGGGAAGCACTGGAGTGAACAAACACCGCAGCACGTGGTTGCCGTACGGCCAAAGGGAGATACTCAGATAAACCAAGACAGCGCTGGTGCCGGCAAGAAGCTGATTAACCCAGAGCGGCAGCAGCGCCTGCCGCGTCCCGGCAATCCGCCACGCGCCAAGAGCGAGCATCGCAATAAAACACGCCACAACCATGGAGAAGGCATATTCCGATGAACCCATCACGAGACAAATCACACGAATCAGCACAACCTCCAACGTAATTGCGTAAAACCCCGCAAGAAACGCAAGCAAAATAGCACATACAGATTGGCGCGCCCCGGATGTTTTGTCCTTGGCGTTCTCCCCAAGCGGCAGAACGCCGCTCGCTTCAATCCTTCGAATTCGAATCACAAACAGCAATGCGCCGCCGCAGACAAGATTAACCACGGCAGTGCCGTAGATGACCTCCCACAGAGAGAACTCTGGCAGCAGCACGAAGCCGGCGACGAGGCAGCCGAAAAAAGCGCCTGCGGTATTAAGCGTATAGATGCGGGCATGAAGCGGCCCGGCATCTTCCGCATCCTGCGCCAGCGCCTGCGTCAAAAGCGGTAGAGTCCCGCCCATCAGCACGCAAGGCACAAGCAGCAGCAGTCCAGAAACCAAAATATCAGCAGCGATCGCCCAGTGGCCGGCATATGGCAGCACGCCGCTGTGCTTCCAGATCAGTTGATACAAAAATGGGAAGACGAGCGCCCACAAGCCGATGCCTGCCTCAATCAACCCTGCCCCGGCCAACAAAGCACGAGGCGAATGGCACCGGCTCCATCGTCCGAAAAGAAAGTATCCAGCGGATAATCCGCCGAGAAATACCCCGAGAACAAGCGCAGACGCTTGTGCATGACTGCCCAGCAAATTAGCGAGATACCGCTGCCATGCCACTTCATAAACCAGACCAGCCGCGCCGGTAAGAAAAGTCAGCACATAGACGAGGGGCCGCACCCAGGAATGCGGGCATGAAGTATTTAAAGACTCTGCCGAGATAGCCATCGCTATTTGTATAAACCGTGCGTGGGGTGAAGTAAACGGAATTCAGCTGTTTAAAGCGTATGGCGCAGCCGCACGGTGCGCCAAATTCTGCCGACCATCATTGTCAAGTCATTTGCATTAACGCTCGCTTGCACCTCCCCCTTCGGGCGAATTAACTGCTCGATATAAGTCTCCACACATCGCTGTCGGCCATCCTCTCCGTCTGGAAACGGCGCATCTGACGCCGCGTCTTCCGCGTCATTAGCCAGCCGTCTGAGAAAGACCGGCTTGACGTGCTTGCCGTCGTTGACATCTTGATACGGATCTCCGGCAACCGCGCTTTGCTCGCCCAGGGCTAAGGTCATCACATATATTCCGTCTTCGCGCGCGGCATCCGCCTCGAGCAGCGGCCAGATGTAACTCTTTTGCTTGCGTGTCACTGAGCAATGGGACGGAAACCTCAAGGTTGAATTGCGCGCCACATGTCTGTCGGGCGTGCCGTCCGTCACAACAACCATGATCTTGGCATACTGCCGGTATGCATCCTCTCCGACCATCGTAAGCAGCCGGCCAAATTCCAGGTGCGCATTGACGATCCCCGCCCGGATATTTGTGCGCACCCCAAAGGAAAGCATCATCAGATCCGCTTTGATTTGATCCTTATCGAAAGGGGTTGTCATCTGCCGCTGCGTGACAGCCACATCACTGAATCCTACAATAGCTATGGCGTCGTGTTGTTCATCGAGTGAATTAAGAAAGCTCTGGCCAGCGGTCATCACTGCTTGCAGCCGGCTTCCGGCAAAAGTCCAGCCGGTATCTCCATAACACGGACTTGGGTCGCCGGAGGCTCGGCACAGCATTGACAAGCTGCAATCAGCAACAATGACAATTGCCAAAGGACGGATAGCCGCCGCAGAAACAACCGGCGGCTCCAGTGCGATGTGCTGCCCGAGCAACGCTTCCATGAGCGCCGGACGAAACGGCAGCGAAAAATCAACCGTTACCGTAGCTTCTGCCTTATTTACGACCGGATGAATATCATTCTCCGGATTCACTGCATCAAAGGCGATGCCATTCAGCCGGAGATTGTCCTGAGCCACCTGCATCGCCAAAGTTCTGAGCTGCGGTTCAGTCAGGTCTGTCACCCGCCATGCCGCGTTCAGCGAGGCGGCATCAGCCGCTCTCTGCGTCGCTGCCCGTTCAAGAAACAGCCGACCGGAATCAATCATCAAGCCAATCAGCGTAAAAAATGCCGCGATAAAAAGCGAAACAAGGATAATGTATATCCCGCGCTCACCGCCGCTCTGCAAAACACTCTGCTTTCCGGCTCGGCCAATCAGCCAATTTCTCATAAACAACCTGTTTCAGTAGATAGTCGTTTGATAATGAGAAATTACCGCGGTGCCCAACACCGGAGTCCGGTTGAAAAACACCTCGCTGGTCAAAATAAATCCCTTTACGTCATTGTATGAAGCAAGTCCCGGTTCCGTTGCCGTTCCGGTGATTGACTGATTAGTGATCCGCGTAATGAATGCCCCGCTTTGAAAACTGCCCGCGAGCAACGGGCCAGCGGCGTTATGACGGTACAGCCTGAGCACCACTTCAGCCCCGGGCAGCGGATGT
>JAKPSH010000168.1 GCA_029555385.1 Pseudomonadota bacterium | reverse complement strand
CACGATTATGGCTGTACGCTTAAGGTATTCCGAGCGGAGGTGGTGAAAAACTTAAACCTCTATGGCGAGATGCACCGGTTTATTCCGGCTCTTGCAGCGCAGATGGGAGTGCGCATCGCGGAGGTTCCCGTAAACCACCGTGCGCGTCTGTATGGGCAGTCGAAGTACGGCATTTCACGCACTTTCCGCGTTGTGCTCGATTTGTTGACGGTGAACTTTTTCCTCGGCTTTGCTACGCGCCCGATTCATATGTTTGGCGGCATCGGATTGCTTAGCGGCGGCTTGGGCCTGCTCATGCTCAGCGTGCTTGCGGTGCAGCGCTTGGTGTTTGACATGTCGATTGGCAGCCGTCCGGCGCTGCTCGTCGGTGTCATGCTTGTGCTAATCGGGCTGCAGTTTATTTGCTTCGGGCTTTTGGCGGAAATCTTGGTGCGCACTTATCATGAGTCGCAAGGCAAGCGGATTTACGCGGTTCGTGAAGTTCTGCGCCTTGACGAAGCAAAGACTGATGAATCTGTGGGGCGTAAAGTGGTGCGGGCGATATAAGAAAAGTATTTTCAGCGGTGAGGCACTGTGGCGGCGCATATCGTAATTGATGCAAGGAAACTGGGTGACTTCGGCATCGGGGTCTATATCGAGAATTTAATCCGCGGGCTTGCTGAGCTCCAGCAAAGCGGGGTAATTGATGTGCGCCTGACGCTGCTCGTTCCGCCTTTGTTCCTGGAGGCGGGAGCACCGGTTGCGGTGCAGCAGTTTATCGCCGAAATCGACAAAGGGGCCGTGTTTGTTGCGGAGCCGGCAGGGAAATACTCGTTCAGCGAGCTGTTTCTGCTGACCCGGCGCCAGCGCCCGCATTTAGCGATGGCCGATCTCTATCACAGCCCGCATTTTACACTGCCGTACTTCATCGGGCTTCCCGCGGTGGTGACGATTCACGATGTAATTCACGTCACGCGTCCGGAGAAGCTTTCGCACCGGCTGATGGCCAAGCCGCTAATCCGTTCTGCGGCGAGGCGGGCCGATCAAATTATCTCAGTGAGCGCGGCAAGCGCCGAGATGATCCGGCGCATCGCCGCGCCGCTTAAGACGCCGATTACCGTGGTGGGCAACGCGCTGCAAGCGGGTATCGAGGTGCTGCCGCGGCGCGAAATAGCCCAGTGGCTGGAGACACAGGAGTTCGGGAGAAATCCTTACTGCCTGTTTGTCGGCAATGAGCGGCCGCATAAAGGGTTTGCCGAGCTGCTCCAAGCTTGGGCCATGCTGGTCAAGCGCACCGGTGCGCGCAATACTCCGGAGTTGATTGCCGTGGGTGAACGGTACTCTTCAACCGCGCACGATATGGTACGCAAGCTTGCCTTGGAGGATAAAGTGCGCTTTGCCGGCCGCGTCTCCCGCGACACGCTTTGCCGCCTTTACAATGCTGCGCGGCTTGTCGTCGCGCCGTCCCGCGAAGAAGGGTTCGGCCTGGTGGCTTTGGAGTCCCTGGCCTGCGGCGTGCCCGTGCTTTGCACTCCGCATGCAAGCTTCCAGGAAGTTTGCGGTGATGCGGCGTGGTATGCCGAAGATTTTTCGGCGGAAGCTTTGTCGTATGCCGTAGAGAATGTACTGGGCGATGCGCTGCAGCGGCGCAGAAAAGTCGAGCTTGGCCTGGAGCGCATCCGGCGCTTTACCCGGGCGGCGGTGGCGGAGCGGACTTGCGCAGTGTATGAGAAGGCACTCGCGCCTGCCGCCGAGGAACTGGATATTACGGGCAGTGCCAAGAAGCGGCATCGTCCGGTGCTGTTTCGTGCGGCGCGCAAAGGAAGAACTGTCGGCGTTTTTGTCGAGCAGTTGGAACAGTCGGCGCGGCGGAAGGTATGAAAGGGCTAAGAGTCGCGCTAGTTCACGATTGGCTCCTCGGGATGCGCGGCGGTGAGCGGTGCCTGGAGGTGCTCTGCGGGATGTTTCCTCGCGCTGAGATCTTCACCGCTTTTCTGCGCCGGGAAGCGATGGTTCCCGATATTGCCCGGTGCGAAATTACCGTCTCACCGTTGAACAGCCTGCCGTTTTGTCGCGCTTATTACCGCTATCTGCTTCCGCTTTATCCGGCGGCGGCTCAGGCCTTGGGCAGAAGTTTGGCGCGCTCCTTTGCCGCGAAGAATTACGATTTGGTGATCAGCGTCAGTCATTGCCTGGCGAAAAATGTGCCAGTGCCGCATGGCGTACACCACTTGTGCTATTGCCTGACACCGATGCGTTACATTTGGGATAAATATGACAGCTATTTTGCGCACCATCGCTTCGAGCCCATAATTTCAAGGGTTGCTGCGCGGCTGCGGCAGTGGGATCGCGAGCAGACCGCAGGTGTCACCAATTTTGTGGCGATCAGCCGCTTCGTGGCCAAACGCATCGAAACGACATATGGGCGCAGCGCGGACGTGATTTATCCGCCGGTGCGCAGCGACTGGATAGCACCGCGCAAGGAGAACGAGAAAGGCGAAGGATTTTTATGCGTCAGCGCCTGTGTTCCTTATAAGAATGTTGATCTTATCGTGCGGGCATTTAACGAGCTTCCTTATCGGTTAACTGTCGTGGGTCAAGGGCCGATGCTCGGGCTATTGATGAAATTGGCTCGTTCGAATATTAGATTTGTCCAGCAAGTATCAGACGTTGAACTCGGGCGTCTTTACCGCCAATCGCAAGCGCTGGTCTTTGCGGCCGAGGAGGATTTCGGGATGGCCCCTGTGGAAAGTATGGCTGCGGGGAGGCCAGTGATTTGCTATGGCAGAGGCGGGGTGCTGGAAACGGTGCGCGCCTCTGGGGAGCGTCCGACGGGAGTTTATTTTGAGGAGCTTACTCCTGAAGCGCTTCGCGCGGCAGTGCGGGATTTTGTCCGTCGACAACATGAGTTCAGTGTAGATAATAGTCTTGAGCAGGCGGAGAAGTTTTCTTTGCCGCGCTTTCAACATGAATTTGCCGCACTGCTTGACCGCGCCGGATTTAGCGCCGGTATGGAGCAACTGCCCGGTGTTGGGAAAGCCGTTGGGATGCAGCAGCGATGTTAAAGAAGCACTCCGAAATATTCGAAGCTTTGTTTACCGCCTCCGACCTCCTAGTCGTGTCACTTGCCTGGTCGCTCAGCTACTGGCTGCGGTTTTCTTGGGGCATTATTCCGGTAGAGAAAGGCATTCCGCCCTATGCCGATTACCTGCGCATGCTGATATTTGTGTGGTTGATCTGGGCTTTCGTTTTTCGCCGTTTCGGTTTGTATAAACCAATGCGCGGCGTGAGCCGCCTTACCGAGGCGCTGAAGCTTGTCCGGGCAAACACATTCAGCGTCTTGCTGCTGCTTGTCGCCACGTACCTGTTCCGCGAAAAAAGTGTGCCCTTTTCACGGCTGGTGTTTTTGATTTTATGGGCTTTGTCGATAAGTTTCACCCTCTTTTCCCGGTCAATGATTCGTATCTTCCTGCGCACCATGCGCCGCCGCGGCTACAATTTACGCTACGCTTTAATTGTCGGTACGGGCTCGGTTGCTGCAAAAATCGCGCACAGCATGCTCGGCAACCCGGAATACGGGATTGAGCTGCTGGGATGCCTGGCACGGGATGAGACGCAAGTCAGCGAAGCGCGAAGACGCAGCAACACGGCAAAACGCCATTACGCGCCAGGTGCTCAGCACGGAATGCTCGCGTTGCATGCCGCCGG
The DNA here is from genome assembly GCA_029555385.1 of Pseudomonadota bacterium. Classification (GTDB taxonomy): domain Bacteria; phylum Bdellovibrionota_C; class UBA2361; order SZUA-149; family SZUA-149; genus JAKPSH01. Next base: position 20,353 of record JAKPSH010000168.1, on the reverse strand, counting down.
GGAGCAAGCCAAACCGGCGAGCGGCTGGGAATCTTTCGCCGCGGGGCTCCCGGTTGTCGGAACTTACGCGGAGCTGCCGTACTTCCTCCAGCAAGGGCGGGTTGATCAAGTAATTGTCGCGCTGCCGCTGCAGGACCACGAGCGCTTGTCCGAGATTATCGGCATGATCGGCGACTCGATGGTCGATGTTAAGATAGTTCCGGATATTCACGAATTTATCCAGCTCGGCTCGCAGGTGGAGGAATTCGACGGGCTGCCCGTGGTCAGCCTGGCCTCGACGCCGCTGGTCGGCCTGAACCGGATATTGAAACGAGCTTTTGATCTGCTGCTTAGCGCTGTATTGCTGGTGGTATTGTCTCCCGTGCTGGTGCTGCTCGCGCTTTTAGTTAAGCTCTCTTCGCGCGGTCCGGTATTCTACCATCAGGAGCGGGTGGGTCTCGATGGGCGGAAATTTACGATTTTGAAGTTTCGCACGATGTATTGTGATGCGGAACTAAACGGTGCACAGTTCGCGGTGCGCGGCGATCCGCGTGTTACTCCGCTGGGCCGGGTGCTGCGCCGGCTGAATCTGGACGAACTGCCGCAGTTGCTCAATGTGTTTCGCGGGCAGATGTCGCTTGTGGGACCGCGACCTGAGCGGCCTGTATTCATCGAGCAGTTCCGTTCGCGTATTCCGCGCTATATGCTGCGGCATAAGGTACAGGCGGGGATGACCGGCTGGGCGCAGGTCCACGGTTGGCGCGGCAGCACTTCGATTGAGAAAAGGATCGAGCACGACTTGTATTACATCGAGAACTGGTCTTTACTTTTGGACTTCAGAATCTTGCTGCTCACCTTATTCAATAGCTTTAGAGATAGGAACGCCTACTAAAAATTAATCGCGTAGCTGACGGGGAATATGAAAAGAGTTCTGGTAACTGGAGGTGCGGGTTTTATCGGTTCGCATCTTTGCGAACGGTTAGTCCAAGACGGCCAAGAAGTAATATGTCTGGACAATTTTTTTACGGGACGGCGGACTAATGTCGCCCACCTGCTGCGCAAGCCCAACTTCGAGCTGATGCGCCACGACATTACCCAGCCGGTATTGCTTGAAGTGGACCAAATTTTTCATTTAGCCTGCCCGGCCTCGCCGGTGCATTATCAGCATAATCCCGTAAAGACGATCAAAACCAACGTCATGGGTACGATTAACATGCTTGGTCTGGCTAAGCGTGTGCATGCGCGCCTTCTGCTTGCTTCCACATCTGAGGTGTACGGCAATCCGCTCGAACATCCACAAACCGAGAACTATTGGGGCAATGTCAATCCGATCGGCATTCGCAGCTGCTATGACGAAGGAAAGCGCGTTGCCGAGACGCTGATGATGGATTACTACCGCCAGAACAAGGTGGATATTAAAATCGTGCGCATCTTTAATACCTATGGCCCGCGCATGTTGTTCGATGACGGGCGTGTCGTTTCGAATTTCATCGTGCAGGCTATGCGCAGTGAGGCGCTGACGATTTATGGTGATGGGTCGCAGACGCGCTCGTTTTGTTATGTTGACGATCTGGTCAGCGGGCTCTTGAAGATGATGGAAGCGCCGGCTTTTACGGGGCCGGTAAACTTGGGCAATCCCGTGGAGTTTACGGTGAGCGAACTGGCAAAAATGGTCATTGCCGAGACAAACTCAAAATCCAGCGTGGAGTATCGGACGCTGCCGCAGGACGATCCTGTGCGCCGGCAGCCGGATATCACATTGGCCCGGACGAAGCTCGGCTGGGAGCCGCAGGTAGCTCTGCTCGACGGATTGCGGCGGACAATTGCTGAATTCCGCGAACGCATTTGGGCTTAGCTGGGGGCAGAGAGAGGGAATATATATGCCGATTAAAAAAGCTGTTGTAACAGGGGGAGCCGGTTTCATCGGCTCGCATGTTTGTGACGCCGTGCTTGCCGCAGGAGGCGAGGTGCTGGTGATTGACAACCTGAGCACAGGTCGCATGGAGAATCTGGACGATGCGCGCAGCAAATGGTCCAGCAAGCTGCTTGTGCTTGAACTTAGCATTGCCGATCAGCAGGCGGCCGAAGCTGTTTGTGATTTTAAACCGGAAGTGGTCTTTCATCTGGCGGCGCAAATGAATGTGCGGCGTAGTGTCGAGGCCCCCGTTTTTGATACCCATGAAAATGTTGTCGGCACGGTGAACATGGTCGAAGCGGCGCGGTGTGCGGGGAGCCGTTTTGTCTTTTCCTCAACGGGAGGGGCGATTTACGGCGAGCAGGATCTTTTTCCCGCAGATGAGACCCATGCGATTCGTCCCAAATGTCCATACGGAGTGAGCAAGCGCGCCGCCGAACTCTATTTGGAATACTATGGGCGGGAGTACGCGATGGTCTGCACTGCGCTGCGTTTCGGCAATGTGTATGGTCCGCGCCAGAATCCTTTCGGCGAAGCGGGTGTCGTAGCGATTTTTGCAAAAAAAGCATTGCGCGGAGAGATACTGCGCATTAACGGCGACGGTAAGCAGACACGGGATTTCGTCCATGTGCAGGATGTAGTTCGGGCATGCATGGCTGCGGCTGTCGAGCGGCAGGACGCCGGATTTGATGTGTTTAATGTCGGAACTGGGCGGGAATGTTCAGTTAACGATATTGTGGCGGGATTTCGCGCGGTGTGGCCCCAAGTCGCGGCGGAAGGGGCGGTGCAAAGCTTCGCGGTTGAGCACGGTCCGGCGCTTGCCGGCGAGCAGATGCGCAGCGTGATTGATGCGGCAAAATTGAGCAAGCGCTTTGGCTGGCAGGCGCGAGTTCGCCTGGAGGAAGGGCTGCTGCAGACTATTCTCAGTTTCCGTTAAAGGCCAATAACGCAGCACAGCCGTAATCTTGTGAATAACCGCATCAGGAATTTCTCAATCATCGCGCATATCGACCACGGCAAGTCGACACTGGCCGATCGCATCTTAGAGCTCACCGGCGCTGTCGCCGAACGGGATAAGGTGGACCAAATGCTCGACAACATGGAGGTCGAGCGTGAACACGGCATCACGGTCAAGGCGCGCTCGGTGCGGCTGAGCTATAAGGCACAGGATGGCGAGACCTACATCTTAAACTTAATCGACACACCGGGGCATGTGGATTTTCATTACGAAGTGTCGCGCAGCCTTGCGGCGTGCGAAGGGGCGCTCTTGGTTGTTGACGCGGCTCAAGGTGTTGAAGCGCAAACTGTAGCGCATGTCTACACAGCGGCGGAAAGCAATCTGGAGATATTGCCGGTAATCAACAAAATCGATCTCCCAGCCGCGGATCCAGACTTGGTCCGGCGCGAGATCGAGGAAATTATCGGGATTGACGCGGCAGGAGCGATCAATGTCAGCGCCAAAACGGGCGTCGGGGTGGTCGAGGTGCTGGAAGCGGTCGTGCAGAAGATTCCTCCGCCCAAGGGAGCTGATGCTCAGCCGCTGCGCGCGTTAATCTTCGATAGCTGGTTTGATGCCTACCAGGGAGTGATCTGCCAGGTGCGTGTTTTTGAGGGCGTAGTCCGGTCCAAAAGTAAAATACGTTTTATGCAGACGGGCGCTGAATATGAAATCACAGAGCTGGGCGTGTTTGTTCCGGCGCCGCAGAAAGTTTCGCAGCTTGGCAGCGGAGAGGTCGGTTATTTTGCCGCAAGCATCAAGAACATCGCGGATGCGCGGGTCGGGGATACTGTAACTACTGCACACCACGGCGCGGCGGAACCGCTTCCCGGTTTTGAGGACGTAAAGCCTTTTGTTTTCAGCGGCCTTTACCCTTCAAACCCCGACGATTTCAATGCGCTGCGCGATGCGCTGGAGAAACTCCGCCTCAATGATGCTGCGCTGCATTTTGAGCCGGAAACATCCGCTGCTCTGGGATTCGGTTTTCGCTGCGGTTATCTGGGTTTGCTGCACATGCAGATTGTTCAGGAGCGCCTGGAGCAGGAGTTCGATCTTGATTTGGTGACGACGTCGCCGACCGTGGTCTACCGGGTGCGGCTGCGCTCGGGCACGGAGATTGATGTCGACAATCCGGCAAAGTTCCCTGAAGCCGGTGAGATTGATTGTGTGTTTGAGCCGTTTGTCACGGGTACGATTCATACGCAGCAGGATTATGTAGGCGCAGTGCTTGCGCTCTGCGAGGAGAAGCGCGGAGTGCAAAAATCGCTGGAGTTTCATGTGGGCAGCCGGGTGCAGGTCGCCTACGAGCTGCCGCTTAACGAGATTGTTGTTGACTTTTATGACAGGCTGAAGAGTGCGACTAAAGGCTACGCCTCGTTTGATTATGAGATGAGCGGCTACAAAGAGGCCGACCTCGTCAAGGTGGACTTGCGCATCAATAACGATATCGTGGATGCGCTGAGCGTTATTGTGCACCGGGAATTCGCCTTCCGGCATGGTCAAAAACTTTGCTCCAAGATGAAGGAACTGATTGACCAGCACATGTTTGAGGTCATTATTCAAGCAGCAATCGGCAACAAGGTCATCTCGCGCTCCACGGTTAAAGCGCTGCGCAAGAATGTAACGGCGAAGTGCTACGGGGGGGATATCACGCGTAAACGCAAACTGCTGGAAAAGCAGAAGGAAGGAAAGAAGCGCATGAAGCAAGTGGGGTCAGTGCGCATTCCACAAGAGGCATTTCTCGCTGCGCTGAAGCTGGAGAAGTGAGCGTGAGCAGCAACTATCGCGATGAGCTGACGCTGGCCTCCGATGTTTACGGCGCGGGGCAGGGGCGGTTCCCGCGTCCGTTGTCCGGCATGTTCCGGCTGCTTGTGTTCGGGGCTGTAGTTGCGGTGGTGCTGCGCGTGTTTGTGCTGGAAACCATCGCTGTAGATTCGGCGTCGATGGGTCCTGTGCTAATGCGGGGGGACCGGGTAGTCGTGCTGCGCAAGTCCTATGGCGAATCGCGGATGCCGCAGCGCGGAGACATTGTGCTTATTGCCTTGCCTGGTGCGCAAAAGGTGCTGCGGCGGGTAGCAGGTCTTCCGGGGGACCGGATTTCACGGACAGCCAGCGAAGTGCTGATTAATGGAGAGCGTGCCGCATCAGTGTTTCCGGATGCGCAATCGGGCCGCGTAGAGTTGGCGGAAATCGTGCTTAAGGCCGGCGAGTTTTATGTTTTGGCGGAACTTCCGCAGGCCGGCGCAGACAGCCGGACTCTTGGTCCGGTTAAAGGGCCGCAGCTAAAGGGCAAAGCAGTCTTTGTCTATTGGTCATGGGCGCGCCGCGGTGCTTCCTTTGGGCCGTCGTGGGAGAGGATTGGTCCGTTATGAACCGGGAGCTGGACCCGTCCTGGACCACGGTTGTGGCCGGCCTGTGCTCTTATCCTGAAGTCCGGCGCATTCAAGGTGATTTAGTGAAAAAGCGGATCGCCGGCGAGTGCGGTGATACCGTCATCCTTTGCGAACATCCGCCCACGTTGAGTCTGGGACGACGAACCCGTGAAGGAGACCTTGGGCAACGAAGTGCGGAGGAATGGGCGAGGCAGGGAGTGCAAATTGTTCATGCAAACCGGGGCGGGGCAGTGACGTATCATGGTCCGGGCCAGCTTATTATTTATCCAGTGTGTCTGCTCCGAGCGCGGCGTGCCGGGGTGAGGCGGTTTGTTGAGGTGTGGCTTGGTGCAATCGCGAATTGTCTGCGGGAAATTGGCATAAACGCCGATGCCGGCCTTAATCCTCCCGGAGTGTGGGTTGCGGGCGGTGAGGCGGGCAATGAGGAGAGGCCTAGGATGCGCAAGATCGGTGCGTGCGGGTTATACATCGAACACGGCGTGACCGACCACGGGTTTTCGGTTAATTGGAATTGCGAGTTGGAAGTGTTTTCCCAATTTATTCCGTGCGCGATGCCAGAACTCAAGGTGACTTCCGCTTATGCCGAACTCAAGCGTGTAGGAGCCAGTTGTGATTCTTCCTGCCTGGAATTTGGGCATCGGGTAGTCTTGTCCGCCGCACGCGGACTTATGTCATGAGTAAGGAAAAGGAGTTTGAAAGGACAAACTATTAGATGCTACAGATAGTGGATTAAAAGACAGGTGAGATTAACACTTTAACAAGCATTTGACTCCTTAACGGGATAACCAGTGGCAGCATCTACGGTAACAGAGGCATCGGGAGAACGTATTTACGCGATCGGCGATATTCATGGCTGTGTGGACGAGCCCGCAGTTCTGCTTGACTTCTTGGAGAACAGCGAGGGATTAAGCGATCGAGATTTAGTAATCTTTCTAGGGGATTACATCGACCGCGGACCAGATAGCAAGGGGGTGGTGGACCTCGGTCTGGAGTTCAAAAAACGATGGCCCAAGACACGGTTTCTTAAAGGCAATCATGAAGATATGATGCTCGACTTCCTCGGTTTCGGCGGACATCTTGGTCAAGCTTTTCTTTATAATGGCGGTTTAGAGACTATTCAAAGTTACGGTATCTCGGTTTTTGCACCGCCGGCTGAAATGGTCAGTGCGCTTCCGCCTGCCCATTTCAAGTTCTTTTGTGAGCTCGAGAGCATCATTGCTCTGTCGGGAAAGAATATCGTTTTTGTGCACGCCGGGCTGAACCCGCTTCGCGAACTTCATGCGCAAAACGACAACGATGTTTTCTGGATTCGGGATGAATTTCTGCACAACATTCATTCGTTTGAGAAGACCGTTGTTTTTGCTCATACACCGCATCAAGAGATTTTTGTTCATCTTCCCTACAAGGTCGGACTGGATACGGGGCTTGTTTTCGGCAATAAACTGAGCTGCATCGAGGTGCTCTCCGGCAAGCTGATTCAGGTTCGCCGTCAGTCGCGGGAAGTTGAAGTCAGTGCCGTCGAGCTTGCTGGGAAGGGATATTTTTGATGATTCTCGTCGTGCCTAAGACGAAAATCTCGTTTGCCTTGAGTTTTTCCAGATAATGCAATATATGGAGATAGCCAATTGCCGGGCGCGGCTGACGGTTTTTGGCGATTTCCGAGCGTTCTTATCGTAGCGCTGTTTTGGCGATGTAACTCAGCTGGCTAGAGTGCGGAACTCATAATTCCGAAGTCGGTGGTTCGAGTCCACCCATCGCCACTTTCTCGTATCCGTTAGCGATACCGGGCGCGAGAATACTGCTTGCTGTGCAGAAGCTGATTCGCTAACTGATGTAGCCTAGTATCGAGTCAAGGTTAAACGTGTTTCCACGCATTAAGTCCCATATCAAAGGCTGTCTGCTGCGGCGTCTTGGCGCGGCCGGGGCTAGTGCGGCGCAAGATGTTGACATCCCTCAGGCAGGAGTCAGTGAGAAAAATCTTCAGACGCTAGACAGCCGCGATTGGCGAGTTTACTTCTCGAGTAAGCTTCACGGCAAAGGTCTGGAGATCGGGCCGCTTCATCGTCCGATGGTGCGTCATGGCGGGATGGATTTGGATTACATTGACCGGTGCACGGTAGCTGAGCTGCGCGCGCATTACCCGGAACTGAAAGACCTGCCGCTGGTTGAGCCGACGATTCTCGGCGATGCGGAAAGTCTCGCTGGGGTCGGCGACGGACTTTATGATTTTGTTATTGCGGCGCATGTCCTCGAGCATATGAAAAATCCGCTCGGTGCACTAAAGAACTGGCTCCGCGTGCTCCATCCCGGCGGGTTAATTTATCTGCTTGTCCCGGACAAACGCGTTACTTTCGATATCAAACGCGTGCGCACGACGCTGGCGCATATAATTCTTGACTACGAGCGTCCCAGTGCTGAGCGGGATTTCGAGCATTATCTTGACTACGCTATCCACGTGCACAACAAAGATGAAGATGATGCCGTGGCGGAGGGCGATCGGCTTCTGGCAACTGACTACAGTATTCATTTTCATGTCTTTTTACCGACCGATGTGCTGCGCTTGATCCGCTACTTCAGCCGCCGTATCGCACCAGTTGACATTGTGGAAGGTCCGGTCATGGCGCCCGGCAGCGACGAGTTCCACTTCTTATTAAGAAAAGCCGCAGGTTGAGCGATTAATGTTCCTAACCCTTTGCCTTGTTTCCGCCTTGAGTTATGCGCTGCAGAATACACTGATGGTTGCATACTTCCGGGCAATGGACACGCTTTCGGCGGTGAGCTACCGCGGACTGGCGTTGGGCGTTTCAATGCTGCCGCTTTTGTTGATCGTGCCGCATGAGGCATGGGCCGACGCTCCGTCTTGCGCCGCGTCGATTTTCTTTGCTTCAGTCTACGCGCTCCTCGGAAACTGGGCAGCGGCGCAGTCATACCGCCACGTGCCTGTGGGAATTTGCTCGGCGGTCTGCGCGAGTTTTACCACAATCGGCGCCGTCGTGATCGGGCCGCTGATGTTCGGAGAGCCAGTGTCGGGAGCGCAAGGAGTGTGGATTGCGCTCCTGGTCTGCGGCATTATCGCTCTGGGCCTTAGCCGGTCGCGGGCTGCGCTGGGTGCACAGCGCAGCATTTTGCGCGGTTGTGTGTTCGCCGGAGCTGCGGGTGTACTTTTTGCCTGCGGTTTTGCGCTCGTTGGTGCGGCTTCGCGCGCCTCGCACCCTTTTATTGCCGGGTACTTCTGGGAGTTCACGATTGGGCTGCTCGGCGTCGTAATTGCGTATACTCGCGCGGCAATGGGCATTGTGCCGATGAGCGGCCTTCCCGGCCGGGATTTCCGCCAGATTATGCGCTACAGCTTTCCTACCTTGCTCGGTACCGGGCTCTACGGCATTGCGGTGACGATGGGTCCGGTGGCGATTGCGACAGCGGTATTGAGCATGACTGTGATTTTCAGCACGGTGCTTGCATATTTTATGTACCGTGAGCGGCTTAATGTTCTGGAGTGGGGCTTGATTGCCGGCATCTGCTTTGTGCTGATCGGTTTGAATCTGCAGAAATAGTTTGGCGGAGTCCGCTCAATGTCAACAGCCTTCCCCTTGCGTTTGACGCTAGAGCAGGCGCGGCACTCACAGCGCTGCTTTTTTATCTTCGCCCTGCTCAACGCGTTTTCTTTTGCGGCGCTCGCCGAAAGCATCCTGATGCTTTTTGCACTAAAGCTTGGCGCGACCGCATTCGAAATCGGACTGCTGGCCAGTTATATCAACTTGACCATGATTTTCATGTTTCTCGGAAAATTTATGGTCAGCCGCTGGGGAGCGGCAAAAACCTATGGTGCTTGCTGGCTGAGCCGCAATGTTGCGGCGGCACTGATGATTTTTGCGCCGTATTTCTACTATGAGTACTCCCCGTCGGCGGGACTGACCCTGCTTTTGGCGTCGAGTTTTCTGTTTTTTGTCTTCCGGGGAATGGGCGTTGCCGCGCATAACGTGCTGCTCAATGACATTACCAGTGAACAAAGCCGCGGACGGTTCATGGGCATCAATTCCGCAGGCACAAACTTGGTGATGCTGAGCACGCTGATTGCTCTCAGTTTCTACCTCAAAGGCGAGCCTTCGTTCCTGCGTTTCCAGATTGTTGTCGCCTGGGGATGCGTGATGGGCATTGCCTCGTCATTTGCGGCCTTCGCCGTGCGGGAAAGCGAGGGGCCGCGGCAGTCCAGCCGCGAGCCGCTGCTCTGGGCCCTGTCGCTGGTATTCCAGCAGAAGGGCATCCGGCGTTTGGTGCTGGCGTGGATTGCGGCAACCATTGGTGTGCAGCTGCTGATACCGTTCCAGGTCTTGGCCGTCAAGAAGGGATATCTGCTTGCGGACGCCATGGTCGTGCGCTTTGTCGCCGTGCAGATGCTGGGCAGCATGGCCGCGGCGTATCTCAATTCTCTTCTGCTTGATCGCGCAGGCCCCCGCCCAGTGCTGATCATCAATGTGCTCGCGCTGGCGATGTGCAGCGCGGTATGGGCGCTTTCGCCGGGTGCGGTTAATTTTGTTTATACTGACGTGCTCTTTTTTATCGCCGGGTTCTGTTCCTTGACTGTGCAAATATGCCTGCAGCATTACTTTCTCAATATTGTGCGCAAGCAGAGCGTCGTCAATCTATCGCTGGTGGTAAGCATGCTGGAAGGCGCTTGCGCCGGCCTCGCCGGAACATTCCTCGGCGGCGGTGTGCTGCTTCTTCTGCCGCAATATGGACTGGAAGGGATGGAGGTCTACCGGGTTTATTTCGCCGGGGTTGCCGTGCTTCAGCTTGGCGCGGCGCTGCTGGTGCGCCGTTTGCAGCCGCTTGTCGAACGGCGTGTTCCCGAGGTGCTGGGGATGATGTTTAGTCTGCGCGACTGGCGTGCCATGCTCTCCGTACAGCGGCTTGCGCAAACCCCGGAACTGGAGAGGGTGGAGACGCTGATTGATGAACTGGCTATTTTACAAAGCAATGTGAGCGAACAGACGCTGCTTGAATACTTGGACAGCCCGCTTTTTACTGTGCGCGCTGCGGCGATGGAGGCGTTGAATAAGATTGATTTCAGTGAGAAATGCGCCAAGCGGCTCATCGAGGAGGTTGAACGCGGAGAATTTACTACCGCTTTTATCGCGGCGGAGATGCTGGGGCATCATGGGGTAAAGGAAGCAGTGCCGGCGCTGCAGCGTGCCCTGCAAAGCGAGGACTTTTTCCTGAGCGGCAAGGCTATGCTGGCGCTGGCTCAGCTCGGGGACAGCAGCTCTTTTGCGGCAATTATCGAGATGTTCAACGCAAGTGATAACCCGCGGTTGATCATTCATGGTGCGCGCGCGATTGCGCACATGCGCGATGCCGGGCATATTGCGCTGCTGTTAACACGCCTGGACCCGGGACTGCCGCCGGCGGTGAATGACGAAATCATGCACACGGTGTTTTCTCTGTACGGCTGGGGGGCCGATAATTTCCGCTTGATGACTCTTTATACCCGGGGGATGCTCTTGGGTATTGACGATCTGGATGCGGTTGCTTCGCGTGAGATTAGGGAGCTTGGCCGGAGAATGCCCGAGAAAAAAACTCTGGTTGTGAAATGGGCTATTGAAGAGCTGAATAGTGAAAACGGTGCTGAGCCGCTCCGTCTGATTGAGCTTTTTCGCGAAACGGCAGCACTTTGCCCGGTAGATTCCGCACGCATCGAGGTACTGCTTGCCGATGGGGCAAAGAAACTCCTGGATGCGAGTCCGCGTCTGAGGTTTAATCTTACGGCATTGGGGTGTTTGCTCTATCTGCGGCGGGAGAAAAGATGCGTATAGTGCTGAGAAGCGCGGGGCTGCTGCTGCTCGTGCTGCCGTTTCTGCCGGCACAGAGGATCTTCGGCGAGAGTCCCGCGCCGGCAGGTCTTGTTCCTGTGCGGGTTTGGCTGCTCGGGATGTTCATTGTTCTTGGTCTTGCCTTAGTGCTCAGCTTGCTTTTTGCGGTTCAGCTTCAGCGCGCCGGGGCTGCCGTCATGCGCTGGGTGCGCGGGTTTGAAGATGGCCGTTTTGCCGCGGTTTGTATTTGTCTGATATGCACCGAACTCGTGCTGATCTCAGCTTTTGCCTTCTCCTTTCGCTATCATCTCATTGATTCAGCGGCGCAGCTATTTCAGGCGCGCATTTTTGCCGGCGGAGAAGTGTCGGGGACGCTGCCTGCACCGGCTGCTTTTTTCTACGTGCAGAACATGGTGCTTGCGGGGAGCCGATGGTATTCGCAGTATCCTCCGCTTCATCCTTTGCTGCTTGCTGCGGGAGAGCTGCTGGGCGCGTCGTGGCTTGTGCCGGTTGTGCTGAGTGGGCTGAGCGCACTTGTCATATACGCCTTGGCTGGAAGGATGTACGGAGCAACGGCAGCAAAGATAACTCTGGGACTGCTGGTTGTGTGTCCGTTCTTTCTTTTCGTAGGCGCAAGTTATATGAATCACATTTCCTCCATGTTGTTTCTTGCTTGCGCGCTCTATGCCTATGTGCGCTGGAATGAAGATGGGGGCGGGGGCTGGTCTGTCGCTGTGGGAGTGTTCTTGGGCTGCGCTGCGCTTGTCCGTCCGCTTAGTGTTTTGGCCGTGGGCATTGTGCTCTGTGCGGCGGGGCTGGCGTTTGGACGCAGGGGCGCAAGAGGAATTCTATGCGGCGCAGCTGGTCTGGCCGTGCCCGCGGCTTTGGGCTTGTATTATAATAAGCTGACAACAGGTGCGGCTTTTCTGCCAGGTTATCTCAGACTATGGGGCGCAAGCCACGGCCTGGGATTTCACGAAACCCCGTGGGGGGAACTGCATACCTTCGGTCGCGGCGTAGGCAGCCAAGCAGCCGACCTGGTCCGGCTCAATGAGTATTTGTTTGAATGGCCCGTTCCGGCGCTGCTGCCCCTTGGCCTGTACTTTTTCTTTGCGCGAAAGGCAGCCAAATATGACGTGCTGCTTCTGGCAGGCTTTTTCAGCATTCCCTTAGCCTACGTATTTTACTGGCACCGGGACGCGTTTCTTGGTCCGCGGTTTCTTTTCTGCTCCTTGGTGTTTCTGCTTCCGCTTTATGCGCATGTCCTTGAGCGCGGGTTTGCTGCACTAAGCGGGCGGAAGCTGAAGATGCGCGGGATGGCACAGCCGCTTTCCGCCGATGTTTTTGCGGGAGTTTTTCTCGCGCTGTGTTTTCTCTATGCGGTTTTTTTTGGCATGCCGCAGCGTTTCATGATTTATGCTTCTTCGCAGGCAAGCGCCAAAGAGGATATCGCTGAAGCTGCGCGGCGCAGGGGCGTGGCACGGGCAGTAGTGTTTGTGCCGGTAAGCTGGGGCAACCGGCTGATTGCGGGGCTGAGGGAGGCTGGCGTGAGCGCAGCCCTGGTGGAGAAGGCCTACCGTAGCGTCGATCATTGTCTGCTGCAGCAGATGCTTAATGCATACAGCAGCGGGCGAATTGACGGCGCGGTCCTTATCGAGCGCATCGAGCGGGCAACGCGAAATGAGCCTCGGGCTGAGCGTGTGATGTTCAATGGCGACGCTTCGCTCCGGCTCAGGCGGGATTTGGTGCTTGCGGCGGTATGCGCAGATGAGCTGCGCTATGACCAGCAGGGCTTTATCGACTACACCGTGCATTTATTGGAGAATAACGCGACGCTCAATGGGGACATTGTTGTCGCGCGTGACCTGCGTGCGCGGAATGCGGAATTGACGAGGGTGTTTGCGGACCGCCCGGCGTATCTCTACCGCAAGGGCGAGTTTGTGCCGCTGGCAGAGGAATGAGGTTTTGTACACAGTGCGAACAAGCTGATAAGGACGGCAAAGAGAAAGCCGATATAGCCGTCCACTGCGTAATGCCATTGAAGAAAAAACGAGCCGAAAAAGATTATCAGGGCATATAGCACGGCAAGCGCACCGGCAAGTGCGGATGCCTGCCAGAGAAAAATGGCCATCATTGTGACGGCGGCGACGTGGAGGCTGGGCATGGCGGAGATGCCATAGAAGACGCCGGGGTAGTCAGCGCCGCGCAAGAAATCGCGCCGGTCTGTCCAGAGACGCTCTTGGTAGTGTTTGGCAATCCAGATTTTTGCCTGCTCGTAGGATTCGACATATTCCCGCGGCAGACGGCGGACGACGGGGAAAGTAAAGACGTGGGTTTGTGCCTCTTCGGGGACCGAGCTGTTGAGCAGCACGGCATAGCACGGTCCGTCCGCCGGTTTGATCAAGTATGAGAGACCGCCGAGAAGCCAAAGCAGGGTATAAGCCAGCACAAAACTTTCGGTAAGTTTGCGGCCCTTTAACTCGAGGAGAAAGAAAATGGTCACAATAAGCTTGTAGGGAAAATACTTAATATAAAGCCAGTCGACGAGCACGGCCACTTCGTGTTGTTTGCCGAAGGTCGTCATGGCCCAGATATTTGGCTGGACGCCGAAGTGCAGACGGCGGTCAAGATGCCAAAAGAAAAGATCGTTGTTGGCATGGTTAAGCCATAAGACAACGTGTTTGAGGTGAAGAAATAAATAAATTGAGGCAAGGAGCACGGCGGAGCGCCGGATGGTGCGCAAAAGATAGTCCAAGCTCCAATAAGGCTGCGCCAAAGCGAGCAAAGCAGTGCGATCTTTAAGCGAGGCCACGCCGGAGAGTTGGGCCAGCATCAGCATCCGCGCGCCAATGATGAGCAGCGACAAGGCGTAGATTGCAAGAACGATCGTGCCGAGCTTCAGCGCAAAGACTCGAGCAAGCTCCATACTGAACGGCAGATGCGTGCGCCCAACCAGGATAACGTAGAGCACGCCCATTACGGCGAAGGCACACTCGTAGTACCTGGGCCGCCAGTCTATTTTTAGTAATGCGCGGGGAGTCGCCACTGTGCTGGCCGGCGCGTTGCTCTCTTGCTTGTCAGTTCCCAAAAAGTCTCTGCTCAACATAGAGTTAACGATGCAATGTTAGTGAGTTAGGTTTTTTTGCCGCTGGAGGCAAGCCCCGCGTGTACTTGCTAAGTGCTACCAATACTTGTTGAATGGTAGATGCCAGTTTTAATGCGCTTGACGCTGGCCCCGTAAGTGGTTCCTGCGGTGCAGATAAGTGATTGATTTGACTAGCTTGTAGGTTTCAGTATGAAAAAAACTAAGCAAGAAGTAGTGACGTTTAAGGCGGATGAGTCGCTGCTTGAGGCGCTTCGGGGAATGCCCAACCGGTCGGAGTTTATTCGCAACGCAATCCTGACCAGTCTTGAGCGAATTTGTCCCACCTGCAAAGGGACGGGAACGATACCCGCGGATTCGCCTATAGCAGTTGCCGGCCACCAGGGCACGGAACGCCCGGCGTGGCTTAGTCATCGGGGCGGAGAAACATCAGTACGTTAGAGCAGCGGGGTGTCGAACTTCCTGAGCGTGTCGAAGGGGTTAGGCAAAACTCCTGCGTGTAAAACTTGGCTTCCGCTTTTGTGCTCTGCACTACGGCGTGCTCCTGCGCTGAATTCTTCGCGTCACATACAAGTTAAATAAGTTGCTGCTGTGGCTTCTGAAAAAGCAGGAGCGCATGTATAATGCGGCCCTTGTTCATTGCTCAAAGTGAGCTGTTCCCCGGGATTTAGGTTTTATGCCCTTCGGGGTTTCGGGGTGTTCTCATCGCATCTGCAAAGTCTAAAAGGAGGTGGCCGATGGGCCGCAGCAGACCGCAGCACGGCGAAGGGGGCATTGGGCCCGAATCGCCGGATAGACGAGTCTTGCACCAAATCGAGACGGTACGGAAACGTGAGGGCCTGAGCCGGCGCACCGTGGCGCGGCGGCTGGGCTGTGAGCAGGCGCAAGTTAAGCTTGAAGAAGCTCCGGATTATGACCTGCCGCTGAGCAGGCTTTATGCCTATGGCGATGCGCTTGGTGTGCCGGTAAGTGAACTATTGCATGATACCGAGCGCGGGCTTGCCGACAGTGTGCGCGTGCGGGCGCAGTGGATAAAAGTGGCCAAGGTGGTGCACTCCATGGCCGAGCAGGCGCTGGATAAGAAAACACGCGCTCTGGTAGAAAGCCTGCTGGCGGAGCTTGTCGCAATCATGCCTGAGCTTGCGCACGTTACGCCGCATCACTCAGTGGGCAGGCGCCGGACCAAGGACGAACTTGGCCGCGCGGGCACGATGTTCGAGGGCTTCGGCACGCTGGATTAGGGCGGGTAGTGCTGGTGGTGCATAGCACGTGCTATGCACCCCAGCTTCCCCGCCGGTTGGCCTTGGGATGAAGTGAGCCCAGGGAATAGCTCAGTTTGTGCGCGCTGTACGAACGTAACCGGCAGCACCGCTCTGGACCTTGAACTTTCTGCGCAGCAGTATCTCCTTTTTGATGGTTCAGTTTTTACAACTCCAGCCTGCCAGGAGATATGAATAATCAGAATGACAGTTCTAGTCGCAATATTGTTTACCGAAACCATAATATAAATAGGAGGGTAACCAAGTCATCACTCTTTGAGTGAAGCCACGGTTGCCCATTTAATACTCGCGGTCGGTGTTTGGCTCTTTAACTCTTCTATTGGGGAAGCCGAGGTGCAGGATTTCATTTGCCTGCTAAGTGCCTTTTGCCGGAAGAGTCGCGGCTGATCCTCCGGGCTAGGGGCACTTACTTTCCGAAAAAAAAGGTTCAAAGGAGGTTGCATCATGGAAGAGATCATCTCTCTTCTCGAAGAGTTCGTCCGGCAAGGCGGCAAGATGCCGTTTGGGGTGTCCGTGCGCACCCTCGCCGAGGCACTCTACGGCTCGTACCACGAGGCGCGCGACATGCGTATCGCGCGAAGCGAGACGGGCCGATTGGTTTTCGTCGTCATTGTTCCGGACGGCCTTCACTGCACGGAGGACCCGGACCCCGACTACGAGCTGGCCTACTCGCTGGGCCAGACCGAAACGTACAGGGGTCCGGCGACGCCGCGAAACGCGGGGCTGCCGGACACGGGATGCGCGCGGACTGTCGTTAAGGCGGACGCCTTGACCGAACTGTCTGAGTGCGTCCAGTTCCTTCTCCGGATGGAACTGCGAGGTTATGTGGATGCCGCCACGGGGCGTCCACTGTGAAAGGAGGGGCGTGGTGCAGCTACTGTTTGCCCACGCCATCTCCCATCGGGTTTTTTTCCTTCGGGAAGTAAGACCCTTTGCACCTCAGTTCGCTTGAACTGAGGTGCAAAGGGCGATACGCAGCGTTACACTTTTTTGAATCTGCAGCCTCGCCCAGTTTAGCCAGCGCGGGGAGCCTAGGCAGCAAGCGGGCAGCATTCGAGCAAAGCGGAAACGAAAAGAACGCGGTAATCAGAGCTGGGGACAAAACAACGATCAAATCCGCTTAATTCTTGCCGTGCCTTTAGCTTTGTTCCCGCTCCGGACTGACCTCGCGCGCTGGAACGTTGAGATCCCGCGCCCTGTGAACTGTGCCCTTAGGGCCAACCGGTGGGCTCGGGATGACGGCAAAGGAAGGGCGCAGCGCCAAATATTTTCGTCATCCCGGACGCGAGCGCAAAAATTGCCGTCACCACGAAAGCGCGGGGAAAGAAGCCGTCATCCCGAGCGCAGGAGCCGTGTCGAAGGGCAGGAGGCATTGCGCGAGGGATCTCACACTGGCACAGTGCGCAGTAAACCCCCGCGGGAGGCGAACTCGGTGAAGGCAGCAATTGGGTGAATGCTGTGGTGGTTAAGAATAGATGAGTTGTGCTTGTGCGGAGTGAGACTGTTTCGGGTACAGTCTCCAAACCCTTTTTCTCCTTCCGTAAAACTCCGGCAATGCGAAAGAAATGTGAAGTCTGGCAAACTGACTCTCAGATGTGAAGGCAGTATTCCACCTGAGTAAAACCGTGCCGGAGGTGAAGCACCGCCTCCCGAATCCTTTCCAGGCCGGCGTCGGGGGCGAGCGCCATGGCAATCAGCTTGGCAATGAGGCGCATGTCCTCCTCCTTCATGCCGATGCGCGTCACCTCAGTTGTTCCAAGACGGAGGCCCTTGGCTCCTGCCGAATCTGCTCCGCCTCGCGCGAGGTAGAGCGTGTTGACAACGATGCCTGTGTGCTGGAAAAGATGCTGAGCAGCTTGCTCAGCCCGCCAGCCGCACTTTTCGCAGTCAAGCCAGACGTGAGGCGAGAGCGTGTAGGGACCTGTCTTGTCGGTGCGCTGATCGTAGAGAGGAAGCCCCTCCGCGAGGAATGCGTCCGCCAGAGCGTTCGCGTTGGCGACCATCTGGTGCGCATACTCTGGGCCGAAGGCAAGGAACTCAAGCAGCGTCATGGCGAGCGCCGCGACATCGCCAGGGTGGTTGTTGGAGATGAACACCCCGGCGGTTTCAGCGAATCGGTCCGCCAAATCACGGCGGTTTGCCGCGAACACAGCCTTTTGCGGGCCGTTCAGCGACTTGTGCGTGCTGCCGACTACAGCATCAGCGCCGCTTTCCAGGGGATTCGGGAAAATTCCCCCGGCGACGGAGGCGAAGACCTGCGAGATGTCAAAGAGGACCACGCTATCCGGGTAGGACGCCTTGATTGCCCTCAGGTCATGCGGACGGAGAACGTTCGAGTGGTCAACGTAGACCAAAGCAGGCTTCTTCGACCGATCCAAGTGCGCAGCATCGATGACGTGGCGCTCGCGATCAAACGGCAGGTATGCCACCTGCCGTCCGAGAGCTTTCGCCATCTTCGACATCAGCTCGTGGCCGCCGTCGTCCGGGCTGATCGAGAGGACCAGCTCTCCGGGGGCGGCAAAGGCCAAGAGCGCCATCTGCATCACATGGAGGCCGGAGAGGCAGTCGACATTGACGTGTTCGGCGTTGAGCACGCGGCGCAGCGCTGCACAGCAGATGGCGTGGACCTCCTGGAGCTGTGCAATGTCAGGATAGCGGATAGCTTTAGCGTTGTTTTCCGCCGGCGCGTGGAGGTACCGTCCGTTCATAACGGTTGCCATCAGGGTGAGTGCGGCAGGGCTTTGGATGCCTTCGGTCGGCACAAGGCGGATGGAATCGCGGTGCTGCGTTTCGTAAGACAGAGCGACCGTCAGCAGCTTCGCCATCAGCGCTCTTGTATCGGGGCGGATGTCCGGTGCCGAGTGGACGGCCCGGGTCAGGCTCGACAAGCGCTCGAGTGCAATACCAGCATCGCGCTTAGGATGCGAATCTGGAACTGCTTCCATTGCAAAAAACCTCCTGCTAAATCTTCGAAATACCAGTGTCACGAGCGGATATGCCGAGCGAAAAGAACTCATCCGGCCGTGACACCGGAGCCAGACTTCTTCCCAGCATTGCCGATAAAGAACCAAACACGGGTATAAGGGACGCCAGAGGGTCCCGCCGTACAACCTTGCTCTAAGTGAGGATAGCAGCTAATTTGCCATAATCAATCATGAGTGAGTGCTGGAATTGATGCTGGCGCCGCGGATGAACTAGGGTGTGGTGTCAAGTGTGCAGAAACTCATGCAATAATGCTCGCAATTATCTTTGCGTTCTTCTGTTTTTGTGTCACATCTGTTCGAGCAACACTTTCTTACGGGAGAGACTCGGATGAGCGGGCATGACTCGATTCACGACATATCTCTTGATGCGCGGCGGGCTTATCTTATGAGCTGCCTGAATATTACGGTTGCCTCGCGTGCCGTAATCAAAGAATACGGGAAGTCCGGTTTTACCGTGAGCAAGAAGTCCGACCGGAGCGTTGTTACTGCCGTCGATACCGCGGTGGAGACAGCACTCAGGGAGGCAATACTAAAAGAGTTTCCTACCCACGGAATCAAAGGAGAAGAGTTCCCTGCGCATAACTGCGATGCGGATTTTCAGTGGATTATTGACCCGATTGACGGCACCGAGCAGTTTATTGCAGGGATTCCTACTTTCGGAACGATCATTAGCCTCTATTACAAGAACGAACCGCTTGCCGGACTTATTGACCATCCGGCACTTGATGTCACCACTTATGCCGGAGCGGGATTGGGAATTTACTGCAACGGCGCCCGGCTCGAACAGCCATGTTCGGGCAGACAGCAGAAGGAAAGAAACGTGCGCATTGCCACGGCCAAGCGTGAGAATTTTATGCGCTGGTCGGATGACAGCGCGGTCTTCGATGCGATCGTGCGCGGCTATCCATCATTCTGGGTGTTTGATAACTGCTACTCCCACACTGCCGTGCTAAGCGGTGCGGCGGATGCCATGGTAGACTATAACGTGAGGTTTTGGGATGTCTCGCCGCTCAAAGTGCTTGTTGAAGAAGCGGGAGGGGTTTTCCAATGTCTTAGAAGAGCTGAAAGAACTGACGGGGCGGTGAGCTACAGCGTTGTTTTCGGCGTGCCGGAAGTCGTGCGTGAGCTTGCAGCAATTTACGAGGAGTACATGGCGAAAAAACGGGACACTTAAACGCGAAACGAATGTGTTGGGAGCCGTCGCGCAAAAGCTGCCTATTGCTCCCTTAGACAGCAAGTCTTATTATTCTCCTTTGCCGATAACTTACTGACCGTTGCGGGTTTGCGATTAAATGGAAGAGAACACGACTAAAAGCGAGGACGAGGCTGCGCCAAAACTGGCATCAAATTTTGTCACCGACATTGTTGATGAGCACAACCGCACAAACCGCTTCGACCAGCGTGTCCACACGCGGTTTCCACCGGAGCCAAACGGCTACCTCCATATCGGGCATGCTAAGGCGATATGCTTGGACTTCGGCATCGCCGCCCAATACGGCGGGAAATGCAACCTGCGTTTTGATGACTCGAACCCGAGCACGGAGGACCAGGAATACGTCGACTCAATTGAACGCGATGTGAAATGGCTGGGCTTCGATTGGGGCGAGAAAGTTTATTTTGCTTCTGACTATTTCGAACAGCTCTTTCAGTATGCCGTGGCGCTGATCAAGAAGGGCAAGGCTTATGTCTGCGGACTGAGCGCGGATGAAGTGACCGCTACTCGCGGCACTCTGACGGAAGGCGGCAAGGATAGCCCGGGAAGAAGCCGGAGTATCGAGGAGAACCTCGATCTGTTTCAGCGCATGCGCGCGGGTGAATTTCCTGACGGTGCATATACGCTTCGCGCCAAGATTGACATGAACTCGCCGAACTTCAACATGCGCGACCCGGTG
>JAKPSH010000165.1 GCA_029555385.1 Pseudomonadota bacterium | reverse complement strand
ATCGGCCACACAGACCAGCTCTGCTTTTTTTGAAGCGGCATACTTTTCCGCATGAAACTGGCCCAAGTAACCAACGCCGATAACTGCTGCTTTAATCACGCGCGTTTCCTCTGTGGATAGACGTTAAAGAGACTATATTTTCCCCGGAAAGGGCGGAAAACAATCGCAAACTCTACACAAAAACAGGGGAAATGTGAAATTTGAAGAAGTTACTGCGGGAGAGCGCAGTTTTCATCAATGTTTACAGGGATTTAATGACGAATGTATGCGCTCGTGAAAGGTTCGGGTGGCGCTTCCTTGTCCACACCGAAAAAAACGGGTTGCCTGGCGAACAATTCCGTTTGCCCGCCAATTTCAGTGCCTCTTGCGAGCCGCGCTTCATGTTACCGCACGTATCCGCGTCCCCCCGTGCCTCGGCGGCGGAAGATCACAGAAGCCGGATACAGAATTCCCTGGATCAGCAGGCTCATTCCGATGCCGAACACGAGCAGGAACGAACCCCACAGGGAATAGAGCCCGATTCCGATTGGAATGAACCAAGCCCAGTGAACATCGAGCCGCTCGATGATCGCACGGTCGGCCAGATAGACTGGACCGAATACGACTGCCACGATGATGAGCAGTAGTATCACCGCGAACACGTTCGCTGCTGTTTCGTCGTCTGCTCCTCGATAAACAGTGCCATTGCGCATGCACATAAGTCACCCCTCGCGACCTGAAAAAACCATGAGACTAGAAAGCGTCCTTGCCCGATATGTGCTCTGGATTCAAAGCCCGGGAGAGCCGAAACCGTAAGCTGGATAAAAAAGAGCCAAATTGCCGACCGACCGCACGCAAGGCCATACAAAAGCAATGCAATCTATAATAATAGATTATGCATAAATTTAGTCAAGAGGTTATGATGTCACACTGACCAAAATACCCGTATTGCCCGCCCGGTCTCCAGCACTTACACTTCACCAAACCAGGTTTAATAACGCGATGTTGGGTACGAATGTTGGATTACAAGCTTAACAAGACTTTCCTCCGGTTTTTATCAACTCTGTTTTTCGTGTTTGTCGTCTTTCGCCCAGGCCCAGCACATAGTCAGGAACTCGAACTCCCCGCCACCGGCGTTTGGAATGGCTTTTTAAATCATGACAATGTTATCGAATGCACCAATCCGGCGTCACGCTCCGTAGCCATCAGGCTGGTGCTCCGCTCTAATTCCGGGAGCATCATTGACACTCACGCCTTGCCGATTCCCGCTTTCGGCACCCGGCACATTCAACTTAATAATTATCAGATCGCCGGCGCCTACGGCACCTACCTCATTGAAGCTGCCGGCGGTGAAGAAGCTGACCTGCGGCAGCTTTACTGCCTGACGATGTTCTACCGCTTCAGCAGCAGTTCTTCGACCAAACCTGTGGAATACGCCTTTGCCATTCCTGTAAACAATCCGCTGCGCGGTGAAACTTACGGCTTGTTCAATTCTTACAATCCGATCCTCGACCAGACGCCGGTATTCAACTGGCTCAGCATCTACAATCCTGGGGCTGCGCCGTTTTCCGCGAGCGTGCAGGTATTTCGTCAAGACGGCACGATCGATCCCGCAGCCGGTTTCTATATTGCCGGCCTCGCACCAGGCGAACGGCGCGACTATCCGCTTGGACATCCGCTGGGGCAAGTAGTCGGCCTCTACCGCATTATCGCCGATGATCCCCAGGCCCCTTACGGCGCGTTTCTCAGCCGCTACAGCCAGAGACAAAACGGCAGTTTCAATTTTGCCTTTGCTGTTGCTGCAGCAAACGGAAGCTGCCGCCCCGGACCCATTACGGCAAGTACAATGGACCCCGCAACCAACTGGGCCGAAATTGCCAATCTCACGGCAGAGCAGCTCGCCGCAGAAATCACCGTGCGGGATGCAGCCGGCGTCATTCGCCACAATACCGTAGTCTTTCTCCCGCCGTTTTTTCAGCATCATGTTTACTTGAACCAGTATATCGGCGAGCGGCAGGTCGGAAGCATCGAAGCGCGCTGCCTCGACGAAAACGCGCCCGGCGCGGGACTTCTGAGCCAAAGCGTGTTTTACGGACACCGCGACCTCGCGCGGCAGTCGATTGAATGGTCCTATATCTCGACACCGCAGCTTTTCAAAGCACAAGAAGCCGATGCTTTTGTCTTCCC
>JAKPSH010000164.1 GCA_029555385.1 Pseudomonadota bacterium | reverse complement strand
GAACTTTCCCGCCGCCTGGTGGAGCGCGGCCACCGCGTGGTCGTTTACGGACGGAAGCACTTCATTAACTACAGCGAAGAATCATACCACGGTGTGGCAATCCGGCTGCTTGCGGCTCCGCGGCACAAATACTTGGAAACCCCGGTGCATACGCTGATGTCGCTGTTAGACCTTGCGCGCCGGCGTGTGGATGTTGTCTTGGTTTGCAACGCGGCAAACAGCCCTTTTGTGTGGATCGCCCGGCTCTGCGGCATGCCGGTTTGCGTGAATGTTGATGGGATCGAACGCAAGCGCAAGAAATGGAATGCACTCGGACGCTGGTGGTACAGGTTTGGCGAACTGTGCTCGGTGCTCTTTGCCAGCGAGATGATTTCGGATGCCGAGGTCATTCGCCAGTACTATTTGCGCACTTACCATCGTGATTCCGAGGTCATTCGCTATGGACACCGCCCGGGCGATCCATCCTTAATCGAAGCGAAATGCGGCGGGACTTTTGCCGGAGCAACGCCGCCGGTGCTTGCAGAACTGGGCCTTGCTTGCGGCCATTACTTGCTTTATGTCAGCCGTCTTGAGCCGGAGAATAATGCCCACGTGGTGATCGCCGCTTACAACAAGCTGGCCCAGCATTTGCCGGCGATGCCCCTTGTCATCGTAGGGGATGCTCCGTATGCCGGAGCGTATATCGCCCGGCTTAAGAAAAATGCGGTGGGCAGCGTTATTTTTGCTGGATACCGTTTTGGCGCAGCATATGAAGATTTGCAGACTAATGCGTATTTGTACATCCAAGCAACTGAGGTGGGGGGCACTCATCCGGCGCTTGTTGAAGCAATGGGATATGCCAATTGTATTGTGGCGAACGATACGCCGGAGAATCGCGAAGTGCTTGGAGATGCTGGCTTTTACTATGCCAAAAATGATGAGCAGAGCTTGGAGCGGGAGCTGAGGATACTCCTGGACGATTCTCAGTTGTGCACTGAAGCGCGCAATAAGGCTGTTTGTCGCGCGAGGGAGCTTTTTACATGGGATCAAATCACCACTAGTTACGAGCGGTTGTTTCAAAGGTTAAAATAGGCTCTTTTCTTGGAAAAAATCGCATTTTCGATAATCATTTCCCCTTGACCGCGGATGCGCGAGGCGATACCAACTGTCTATAATTGTTTCATTGCATTGTCCGGCCTGGGTGGTCTGTGGTCTTTGTGCGGTGTCTCTCGACAGCAAGAAGATCCTGGGCGGTCCGGGAACGGAAGCGCGATTAACCCGAATTAGAGAGGTGCTACGTGGCCAAGAAAATCAAAGCGAAGAAGGCAGCAAAAAAAGTTGCTGCGAAGAAAAAGGCAGTGGCAAAGAAGCCGCTGAAGGCGAAGAAGAAAGCCGCGCCGAAACCCGTGAAGAAAGTGGAAGTTAAGAAGCCAAAAGTGATCAAGCCAAAAAAGGCGATTCTCTTGGTGCCGAAGAACGATGCGACCAAGCAATATTCGCAGTCGGAACTGTTTGATTGCTTGGTGTCGTACTGTGGATTTGTTAACCGCAAAGAAGCAAGGCTGTTCTATGATGGGTTCTGTTCCATGGTGCAAGAGTCACTGAAGTCTGGTTATCGCTTGCTGCTGCCTGGGTTAGGAAAGATTCAGGTCAGAAAGACCGCGGCCCGCATGGGAATTAATCCATTGACCAAGGAGCCGATTAAAATTGAAGCACGTAAGCGTGTGAGATTTACCCCTGCTAAGGTGCTGAAAGAAGCAGTTTTGTAGCTTTTTTGCTGACGAGTCCGGGAAAACCGGCGGATTACTGCTGTTCCCGGACTCTTCTTTGTTAGAAAACGTCCTTCTGACGTAGGGCACGTTTAGGTGCGCCCAGAGGTGTAGTGTGCGGTTGTGCTTTGCTTGTTGTCAAAGTTATAATCCAGATGCGGTCAAATACCAATTCTAGTTAAGGAAGGCGGCATGCTGAACATTCTTCGTAATTACTCTGCTTGGTCGACGGCGAGGTTGATAACGCAGACCTCCGGTTTATGGATATTGGCTGCTGTGTTGTCCGGCCCCGGCGTCTGTTATGCCGGAGATCTCGACGATCCGCTTATGCTCGCGCTTGCTGCGCGAGAGGTTCGCGTTTCCGTGCAAGAACTAGAGACGATGGCCGGGGGCAGTGATGCCCTTGTTAAGCGGCTTCTTGAACTGCGCACGCAGGAAAAGCCTCCTTTCGTTGGAATTCGGGCAGAGAAACTGCTCTTGCTGAATTACTCGGATCGGGCCGAGGTTGCGTCTGCCTTGGCCAGCGACGTAGGCAGCCCCCAATACGCGGGGCTTGCCCGCCTGGTAGCGGCCAACATTGATCAGGTTCCCAATGAAAGTGCGCGCCGGATGCTTGCTAAGCAAGTTCTTGCGCGAGCGAAGACAGACAGCGCTTTCGCGCCTTATGCCAAGAATCTTGCGCAGAGCGCAGATGGTGAGGTAGCGGCGCTCGCTAAGCAGACGCTTGAATAGGGTGCGCCAAGCTGTTGATTTGTTAAAAGGAAGCATTTCCAGCTTTGAACCGCTCGCAAAGCGGCGTCTTGCTTAAGCTCTTGTTTCTGGCGATATTTGACAAAATTGATAAGTTTCTTATAATCCTCCAAGGGCCTGTCGCAAAATGGGCTCCGTATCGAGAGTGGGAGATTTTAGGCGAGACAAGGAGGGTGCGTGAAATAATCCGAGTCGTGTAAGCTTGCGGCACGTCCGAGGATTTTTTTTGCGCGCCCCGACGAAGTCGCAGCCAAAATCTCTCATTCGCAGCAGGGGCTACCTTTTGCGATAGGCCCCCAAAGGTGTGCTGTCCCCTGGGGGTCGAGCGCATGAGTTCTTCGGCGCAGGTGCGAATTGAAGTTAAACCAACAAGAGTAAGCCTGCTTGCATTTTTGCGTTGGGGCAGTATGGCACGAGCGTTTACTTACTTTTTGATCTTCATCTTGGGCGTGCTGCTGGCCTTAGTCCTTGGATTTCGCGCGCAAATTGGTCTTTTCTTGGCGGAATGCTGCGGAGCGGGGGCGTACGCCAACGAAGCACTGCAGGCGCCTGCTGTGCTGCCGATAGAGAGTCCGCGCGAATTGATGCTGCCGCAAAGAGACGGTGAAGTGCAAAACCCCGCTTTCCAGCGTTATCTTAGCGCTGAAACACGCAAGCTTTCCTTAATTAACGCGCTTAAAGACGGCAGCCCTGAAGCCCTGCAAAACTTACGTATGGAATATTTGAGCGTCCTTCCCGAGTATCAGTCCCAGTTGCTTCCGGATCTGAAAAAGCAGGTGCTCGAAAGCCTGCTCGCACGTTTTAGCGAGGCCGACTGGAGCAGTTGGACGGCCGGGTCGTATGCACCTAGTGGAAAGCCGACTCTGGCGCGTGCCTTTATTGACGACTTGACCACAGTCAACCCGGATCTTGGTAAATTTGCCGAGACAGCAGCGCAGCTATTTTACGGCCTTCGTTCCAGTCTCCTGGCCGGCAAGTCCTACCAGCTTGCCGATGATATGTACTATGTCCTCCAGCATGCGGAACAACTGCTGCCCAAACGGCGTCCTTTAGCTGTTCCCGCCCGGTTCTTTCTGGATGCGTCCGTGATCAACGATCCATCTTTTCTTGATGTCCTTGAACGTTTACGTAGAGACTTTACCCTGCTTTATGCCGGACGGTTTCCCAATGAACTTGAGGCACAGCTAATGTTGTTCGGCGAACTTCATCAAGGATACGTCGACGAGAATACAGCGCTGGCGCTGCACACGTTGCTGTATCATTTGATTTTTAACGGACGTCCGCTGCTGCGGGACAAAGCGGCAAAGGCGATCATTCAAATGCCTGTCTTTTTGACCGTAGCCGAGCGCGATGAAAAAGTCCGCCGTACTCTTGCTGAGTTCTTTCTCATTTGTGCAGTCGATGCCCTAGAAGAAGGGGCACACGATAAAGCGCAAGGCATGCTTGCGCTTTCCCGGCAGACGCAGCCGGGCATGGAGGCCCAAAATGTTCTTGGGCAGTTCTTAGAGGACAGCGGCAGCCGTAAAGCTGAGACATTGCGGGCGAAGAAAAAGGGAGACGACAGCGGGAAAGAAAAAATTGCCGATCTTTTCCGGGACAAGAGCAGCAGCTCGCCAAAAGGCAGCTCAAGCTGGGAACGCATCCTTATCTTCGTCGTCTTGGCCGGAGTCGTTGCCTTCGTCGGTCTGCGCCTCTTTCTTGCTTTCTTGGCGCACCGCAATCAGTTGATCTCCGCCCCTGAACATCCGCTTTCACGGACCAACACAAGCCCGGGAATTTCCGTTACGCAGCCTTCTGAATTGCGCTTCGGTGAGGAGCCTGAATTAAAGGTGGCAAATCGCTGAATTCTGCGTTATCTGTTTAACGTCCGCTAATATCGGAAATGTTGTTTTAGAGCACTGCGCAATGCTGAAGCTGGCCTGGATTTCCCCGTTGACTCGAACACACCATCTGCGAAGCGCGGCCTTCTCGCGCATGATTCTGCCCTTGGTTTGTGATGAGGCAGAAGTCGAGGTTTTTGTCGACGATGCCGAGTGGGCGCTTCTCTGCCGCGAGCAGCACCCGGCAACGGCACGTTTCCCTGTTTTTCATTTTTTACGTCTTGCGCAAAGGCATCGCACAAAACACTTTGATTGTTTTGTCTATCAGCTTGAGGATACGCCGGCCTGTGCTTTCGTCGAACGCGCAATGAAGTTATTTCCCGGCTTGTGCTGTTTCCACGATTTAAACCTTAACCGCCTTTATTACAGCAAGTTCGCACATTCAACCGCCGCAACGGACATCAATGAGCTGATGGACGCCGAATTCGGGCCCGGTTCCGTTAGGCTCGGTGACTACCATGTGCGCGGATGGTCAACTGCCGCGTTTGATGCAATATATCCTTGCGGAAGGCGCGAACTTCAGGAGGCAGGCGCGGTTGCCGTTTTTAATCATAGCGCGCGGCGCAGGGTGCAGGAGGACGTACCCCATGTTCCCGTGTGCCTATGCCGCACACCAGTCCAGTCCATCGCGCGCAGCGAGAGTGAAAGGCTGCGCCGGGAATTTCGTGATGCGTTGGGATCAGCAGCAAATGAAAAACTCATTGGGTTTTATGCAAGTGATGAACTAAGCGGCGATGCTGCGGGGTTGTTAGAGGAGTTTGCCCGACTGTATCAGGAGCATCACCAGCAGCTGCGGCTTGTCTGGGGTGTGCCGTCATTCGCGCAAGCGTCTTTTGCGGAAAAGGTGCGGGACAAACTGCTGGGAGCAGATTCTCTGGTGAGCAGCGCGATCAGTGTTGCCGTTTTAGATTGCAGTTCGAAATTCAACTCTTACTTTGCGAGCCTGGATCTGTTTGTGGAACTGCGCTGCGATGCCTTGCGCGGCATCCCCCAGGGAGTGCTTGCCGCGATGGCCTGTGCTATCCCTGCGCTTGTTCCGGATGCCGGCCCCTGTGCTGATATTCCTGAGCCTTGTGTGCTTCATTTCCCCGCCGGGTTAGCACAGCAGATAACGCTGAAGCGTCTTCTGCGCGAGGTACTGCAAAACGAGGCGCTGGGTGAAGAAATGTCGCAATGCGCTCGCTTGTTTGTCCGGAATGAAGGCGATTTCCGGCTGTGTGCAGAAGAGCTGCTTTCATTCGTGCGCTTGCAGGCGGATTCGCTCAAGCAGCGTGTGCAAGAGCGTGAACTTGAGCTTGAGCAGGCGAAGCAGCGGCTCGTAGCTGAGTTGCGCCACGATTTAATGGCGCGCAATATGGTCCTGGATCCATCAGGTTCAGGCTTTGACATTTGGCCGCTGACCGGAGAGCATGCGGTACGAGACTTTTTCGGGGATTTAGAACTTTGAGCAGCTACGAGGAATCGATTAAGCACCCGGGACCGTTGCTGGCCCGTTCGCTTGCGGTAGTTTTGCCGCGCTACGGAAAGAGTCTAGGCGGCGGGGCGGAGACGCTTGTTCGTGCCTTGGTCGAGCATATCTGGGGAGTGGGAGAGAGTGCGAACCCGGTGCGGCTTGTTGAGCGTCTGGAGGTGTGGACAACTTGCGCGGCAGATCACCGCACTTGGGAGAATTTCCACCCGCCGGGCATGACGGTCGATAACGGCATTGTTGTCCGCAGATTTCCTGTTTCTCCGCGGGATCTCGAAGTCTTTATTCGTTTTGAGCTGGCGCTTAACCACGGGCGTCCAGTGAGCATCACCGAGCAGCTTGATTGGCTGGCGAACAGCGTTAACTCGCATGAGCTCTATGCGCACATTGCCGCGCATGCAGCAGAGTTCGATGCTATCATTTTTGCACCCTATCTTTTTGCTACTTGCTTTTGGGGGGCGTTGATCGCACCGGAGCGTTCAATTCTCATACCCTGCCTCCATAACGAGCCATACGCCTACCTGGATGTTTTTCACCATCTCTTTCACCGGGTGCGCGGGTTTCTCTTCAATACGCAAAAGGAACTGGAGCTGGCGCAGCGCCTGTACGGCATCAATAATTTCGAAGAAAACGCGGTGGTCGTCGGGATGGGGTTTAAACCGCCGCCCGCCGCAGCGCGCGGAGAAAACGGCGGAACCGGTTGCTTGCGCGACAAGCGGGATGCGCCATTTTTGCTCTATTCCGGGCGCAAGGAAACCGGGAAGAATCTTGATTTCTTGATTGAGTGCTTTGCTGATTACCGCCGGGCTAATCCGGGCAGTGCATTGGAGCTGCGTCTAATGGGTGCGGGGGAAATAGAGTTTTTGAAGGAGCTGCCGCCAGGTGTCATTGATTTAGGGTTTGTCAGTGAAGAAGAGAAAGAGGATTTGATGACTGAGGCGCTCGCGCTGTGCCAGCCTTCGACCAATGAGTCGTTCTCGATTGTGATGATGGAAGCATGGCTTCGCGCAACGCCGGTTATTGTTCATGGGGACTGCGCTGTGACGCGGGACCACGTCGTGCGCTCTGGGGGCGGATTATATTTTACTTCTGCGGGGGAATTCGCTGGAGTGGTTGATCTTCTGCTCAGTACATCCGGATTGCCGCAGACAATGGGCAAAAGTGGTCAGCACTACGTGCAGACCGAATATTCGTGGGCTGCAGTAACCGAGCGGCTGCTGGACGGATTCGCCAGGTGTTTTTCCGGTCCCCCCGTGCAGCCGAGTACGTAGGTTGTCGGTTCTCAGTTGGGGACCCGGATTGCATAACGAGGTATGTGAACACGATATGAGAATTGCGGTTACTGGTGCCTCAGGGTTTATCGCCCGTCATTTAATTTCGTATTTGGCTGCCGCTGGGGAAGAAGTGATCGCCTTGACGCGCCAAGAGCCGCCTAGCCGCGCCATCCCCGGTGTTACCGTCCTGCAAACGGATTATTCTGACATTTCGCACCTGCGGCAGATAATGAACGGCTGCACCAGTCTCGTGCATCTTGCCGGGGCCGTTCATTCGCGCGAAAAGAAAAGGGCTTTGGCCGGTCAGCAGAAACCAAGCACAGAGACCATTGCCGCGCATTTATGGCAGGCCGCAGAGAAGGCGGGTTGCTGTACGTTTATCTTCACAAGTTCGATCAGCGTTTATGGAACGAGCGCGGCTTTAGGGCCGCTGAGTGAGGACAGCCTTCCGGCACCCCAATCAGAATATGCCAGAGAGAAGATGGCCGCCGAGTTGACGCTGCAGGCGTGTCTGTCTGGATCGCGCATGGCTCTTTATCTGCTGCGTTTGCCCGCGGTGTATGGGCCGGGGATGAAGGGATTGATCCGTTGTCTTTTTTTCGCAGCAAAACACGGTATTCCCGTGCCAATCTTCGGCATGCACTCGAAGCGAGGTTTCCTTTCCGTTTATAACACTGTTCGTGTCTTACAAGCATGTATCAACGGGCGTCTCGCGCCCGGGCTATATCTGCCCCATGAACCGCAGCTATGGACGCCCGGGGAATTCTACGATGCTGTTTATGAAAGCGCCCACGGCAGAAAAACACCCTGGTATCTTAGATGGCCGCTGCCCCGCAGGCTTGAGCCGCTGCTCAAGTTCTCAGCGGGCACGGCGTCGCTGTTGAGTTCCTTTGATTTGGCTTCACGCTTCGGGGATCTCTACGGAGGCATCCCATTAATTGACGCGCGGGAGGGCATTAGACTGACGGTTGCTGACTCCGCTGTTGTCCCATTTGTGCGTTAAGTGTATTTTGTCCCGGAATACGGTTTTTCTTGCCCATCTGCCGGAAGATTTGCAATGACGCCCGAACTCTCTTCTAGACTGCCATCGTTACGCTGGAACTTCACGTGGACATTCGCGGGCAACGCTTTCTATAACGGATGTCAATGGTTAATGGTTGTGCTTATTGCCAAACTCAGAACTCCGGAAGACGTAGGGCGCTTCGTCATGGCTTTCGCGGTGTCTGCGCCAATTTTTATGTTCGCAAACCTGAACCTGCGAGCGGTGCAGGCGACTGACGCGGCGGGCGAATTCTCGTTCAACACGTACGGCAGCCTGCGACTTGTAACCACAGCAGCCGCTTTGGCTGTCGTTTGCACCGTGGCGGCATGCGGACCATTCGATCCGGAGATAACGGTGCTGATCTTGATTGTGGGACTGGCCAAAGGAATTGAATGCTTGAGCGATATTGTCTTTGGCCGGCTGCAGTTCGGCGAGTTGATGGACTTAATTGCAAAGTCAATGATCTTCAAGGGGGCAAGCTCGCTTGCGGCAATCGCCGCAATCCTTTATTTCACCGGCAGTCTTCCATTGGCCGCCGGGGGCATGGCGGCTTCCTGGCTGGCCGTGTTTTGCCTTTATGATTTAAAGAATCTGCACCGGGCGGCCGGTGAGCAGGTTCGCCCATCTTTCGATCGTGCGGTTTTGACACGGCTCTTTGTTGTTGCGCTGCCTTTGGGAGCGGTGATGATGTTGATCTCGCTTAATACGAATATTCCGCGGTATTTCGTCGAGCGTCAGCTTGGAATACGGCAGCTCGGACTGTACGGCGCAATGGCTTATATAATTGTGGCTGGTGCGGCCATCGTGATGGCCCTCGGGCAATCGGCTGCTCCCCGGCTGGCGAAGTATTACGCAGCGCAAGATTACTGCGCCTTCCGGCAGCTCGTTCGTAAACTTCTTGTTCTTGGAACAGCGATTGGCTGCGGGATGCTTCTTGCTGCGCTGGTTGCCGGGCGGCAGATTCTCCATCTGTTATACGGACCAGAATATGCTGCATATAATAAAGTGTTTGTACTGCTCATGGCAGCTGCACCTTTTCTTTATGCGGCCAGCCTCTT
This sequence comes from Pseudomonadota bacterium, assembly GCA_029555385.1. Lineage (GTDB taxonomy): Bacteria > Bdellovibrionota_C > UBA2361 > SZUA-149 > SZUA-149 > JAKPSH01. Next base: position 10,801 of record JAKPSH010000164.1, on the reverse strand, counting down.
TGGCTATGCCGTCACGGCTGCGAGAAGATTCGTGGCTCAGCTGCCGGTGCTGGTTACAGTCAATCTAGTTAATGTTGCTGTGTGCTATTTTTCCCTGGATCTTTTTGGGCTGCGCGCTGTTCCAATAGCGCTTTTGCTTGGTGCGCTAACTCAACTCGCAGGATTTAGCTGCATTATCCGCAGAGCACTGGAAGGGGCTGCATGATGGACGGTATTGCAGCGCTAAAGCAGATACGAGTGCTGCATGTACTCGGTGCTTTTGAACACGGCGGAATCCAGACCTGGCTTTTGCACGTTTTGCGGCATATCGACCGCGAGTGCTTTCATCTTGATTTCGTGGTCAAAACGCAGCACCCGGCAGCACATGACGACGAGGTCCTTGCTCTCGGCTCCAAGATAATATTCTGTGATATGACAAATCCTGTGCGGTTTGCTCATAGTTTCTGCAGAGTGCTGAGAGGTCCGGAAAAATACGATATCGTGCACAGCCATACGCATCATTTCAGCGGCTATGTCTTGAGCTTGGCCCGGCTTTGTGGTGCGCCGGGCCGGATTGCCCACAGCCATAACGATACGCGCCATGCCGAACGGGCGAACGGCATTGGTCGTCAGGGATATCTGGGTTTGATGAAGTGTCTCCTGCGGAGCAACGCAACACTTAAACTCGCCTGCAGCCGCCGGGCAGCGGAGGATTTGTTCGGCTCCGGGTGGGCGAAGGACGAGCAATGCCGTATTTTGCACTACGGCATTGCAACGCAGTCCTTTTTTACCACGGTCAATCGTGGTGCGGAGCGCAGGGAGTTCGGATTTGAGAGCAGCGATTTCATCGTGGGACACGTAGGCCGTTTTGCTCCTCAAAAAAACCATCAGTTTGTGCTGGCAGTCTTTCGCGAACTCGCATCAAACATGAATAATGCCAAACTCCTGCTGGTAGGAAACGGGACATTGGAACAAGATATCCGTCGCGCCGTGGGCGAAATGGGGCTTGAGCAACGGGTGTCTTTTGCGGGCTCTCGACGAGACATCCCGCGATTGATGAAGAATGTGATGGATGTGCTGCTCCTGCCTTCTTTTCACGAGGGGTTGCCGCTGGTGCTGATTGAAAGCCAGGCTGCTCGTCTCCCGGCGGTTATCTCGGACACGATAACCGAAGAGGCAACAGTTGAAACGGAATTGATCTCGCGCATGTCTTTGACAGACAGCGCCGCCGATTGGGCAGCGATGGCCGCGACCACCGGGAATGCCTTTCGCACACGGAGGTCTGCCGGACCGCCGGAGTCGCTTTTGCAAAGCGATTTCAACATCGAGCACGCAGTGCGGGAACTTGAGTGCATCTACGAGACCATGCTTGATGCTGTTTCACCTGGCAAGAAAGGGGGTTGCTGACCTCTACGGAAGTATAAGCACCGGCTAAATTGGTGCTGTCCTCCCGTCCCGTGTTTGCTTTATACTGGTAATGGTCGCGTCTTATTGCTCAATCAGCAGCGGGAAAACTCCGGTGATTAACAGGCTCACGCCGAAACATTCTGCGGTTGCCGCAAGTATAGTCCAAATCCTTCTCCTCGCGGGCTACAGCATGCTGCCAATTCTGACGGGGAATGGAGCCGATTTGATCAATCCCTGCTGTTCCTGGCTGTCATTTCAAGCGGTATTTGCCGTTGGCAGTTGGTGGTTCGTTACTTCGAGAGTATTTGATCCGTATGTTTTGTTCTTGCTTTGCGCGACTCTCTTCAATGCTGGTCATGCTTTCTTGGAGGTCGTCAACGCCGAGTATTCCGGACTCTTAGGCGGAAGATTCTCCGATATGACAGTCGCGAAAACACTTTTTTACTGTCTCGCGGCCCTGAGCGTTCTTCACCTTGGCGCATTACTTGCGCGCTGCCGCGATGCTCAATCTTCGAATACTAATGAAACTGCGAACCTCGAACGGGCTTGTTGTTTCGTGGGATTGCTGCTGCTGGCTATCTCCGCGTTCTCCACCTTTTTGATGTTGAGAAATCTGCTGATGGTCACCGGCGAAAGCGGTTACATCGCCATGTTTGATCGCGAGAAAGCTGTAGGCTTCAGCGCCGCGCACCGCGTAATGATGGGATTTTTTGCACCCGGGATGTTTATCCTCGCCGTGGGCACCCGCAAGCACCGCTGTGTCTCGTTGTTTTTGGCCGTGCTGATGCTGGCTTTCGCATTAGCCATGTTTACGGTGGGGAGCCGGTGGCAGGGTGGTATGCCTCTGGTCGCTTTTGCCTGGCTGTGGCACAGATCAATCAAGCGCTTGCCGCCCTTCGCACTGGTGTTCGCCGGTGCTGTCATGGTGTTTTTGTTGTTTCCTGCTATTGCGCTTTTGCGCAAGGATAGCGGCATTGACCGATATTCAATCGCCGCCTTTGGCGATGCGTTGGCACATACGAGTAATCCGGCGATTGCCGCCGTCGAGGAAATGGGCAGAAGTATGGCTACGGTTGCACATACATTGGAGCTCGTGCCGGATGTCAGACCATTTGATCATGGGCGAAGTTATCTTTGGGCCTTGTTTACTGTAATGCCGGGAGTGTTCTGGGATCTGCACCCGACAACGGCCGCTGGAGTTCCTTCGGCGTGGCTGGTGGAAACTGTTAGTCCATGGACCGCCGCACGGGGCGGCGGGTTAGGTTACTCTTTTATTGCCGAGGCCTATTTGAATTTCGGTCTGCTGGGAGGACTTGCTGCGATTGCGTTAACAGGCTTTCTTTTCAGCTCTCTGTTTAGGTGGGCCGAACACAGTGGTAATGTTGTCAATCTGGTCTTGATTGGCTGCATGCTTCCGCCCATTATGTTTTATTCCCGGTCGGAAGCCGCTTTGTTGGTCCGGTATTTAACTTGGTACGCTCTTATTCCCTATTTTATGATTCATGTCTGGTGCAGGCTGCTGCGCCGGTCTTCATAATGCGATCGTACCGGATATACTCCCCACATTGCGGCTAGTGAGTTGGCGATAATAAAGTATGCTTTGAGTTGCCGGAGGAGCGGCCCTGATGAAACCGAGCGCGATATTTACGCATGACACTTATTTCCTTGGCGCGAATCAAGGAGAACTGCTGGCCGGAGGCGGAATAAATTATGAGGCGCTCACCTTCTACCTTCGGCACTTTTCATCTGTTGCTGTGTGCTGCCGGATCAAGAGGGTGAAGCTGGCGTGCACGGCGGATCATTCACCGGGTACGGGGCCAGGGATCCGGGCTGTCGAAGTTCCTAACCTCAGCGGGCCGCTCATGGCCTGGCGCAATAGAAGAACGGCGCGGCAAGTGCTGGAAGCCGAGCTGAACAATGCCGATGTTCTGATTGCGCGGATTCCGAGTGAGATCAGCTTGCTGGCAATTGCCGTGGCGCAGAAAATGGGCAAACCGTATTTGATTGAGCTGGTCGGCTGTGCCTTTGATGCGCTGTGGAATTACGGCTCACTTTGGGGAAGGTTGTATGCGCCGGTGGCAATGCTCAGGACCAGGCAAGTGGTTCTGAATGCACCGCGAGTGGTGTATGTAACCTCCAGGTTTCTGCAAAAGCGATATCCGCATCGCAGCTTTGCCGGCCTAGGTGGAAATCTGCTAGGCGGTGCGGTTATGCATAGCTCAAAGCTCAAGGATGCTGCTTTGGGTTGTGATCCAGCATCCGCCACGGCTGATGTACTGGAATGCTCTAATGTCCTGGTCGAGTCGCCGCCATCGAGTTTGCTCGCTGGCCGTTTGTCGCGCACTGCCGCGGCTGCGCATGTTCTCAGATTGGGAATGATCGGCTCATTGACCACCGCTTCAAAAGGGACGCGCACCGTTCTGAAAGCGCTGTCCTTGCTCATGCGGCACACCAGGGAGTGGGAGTTTCGCCATCTCGGGGTCGGTGACAATAAAAGTTATGTTGATTATGCGCGCGCACTCGGAATCGCTGAGCATGTGCACTTCGACGGAGTTCTGACACACGATAAAGTCCTCGCGTGGTTGGATGAAATCGATCTTTACCTTCAACCGAGCCGCCAAGAGGGTCTTCCGCGAGCATTGATTGAAGCGATGAGCCGGGGCTGTCCGGCTATTGGCTCCACCGCCGGCGGAATTCCGGAGCTTTTAGAACCGGGATGTTTGCACGCGCCAGGTGATGCAAATCGGCTCGCGCGGCTTATAGAAAAGGCAATGGCAGACAGCCGCTGGATGGCGGAGCAGGCAAGACGAAATTTTGAAATTTCCCGCAAATATGAGCAAAAGATCCTCTTGGCAAAGCGCGATGCGTTCTTTCAACGCTTCGTTGACGATGCGGTTAATGACATCTAATTTAGCGCCAGCAGCTCGGAATACACCGCCTCGATCTGCTGCACCATTGTGCTGGCGTCGAATATTTGGCGATTGGCGTTTCGCGCATTTTCACCGAGCCGGATCTGCTCTGATCGGTTTGTCAGCAGGTAATCCAAACGATCAGCCAACTCGTCAATATTGCCGGGAGTAAATAGCAGCCCGGTTTCCATTTCTTTGATGATTTCTGGTATACCTCCCGTCGCTGGCGCTATTACTGCCCGGCCCAGCAATGTTGCTTCGATCATTGCCCGGCCCATTGCCTCCGACAGGGAGGAAATCGCAAAGATATCCGCTGCGCGCAACAGGTCCGGAATATCGTTTCGTGTTCCGAGCAATCTTATCCGGTCATTAAGTCTAAGTTGCTGTGCCTGACGTTCTAGAGCCGGCCGCAGGTCACCGTCACCGGCGAGCAGGAGAATCGTGTGCGGATGTTTGACCGAAATCCGGGCAAAGGCTTCAAGCAGAAGCTGCGGCGCCTTTAGGTAATCCAGGCGGGCAACCATGCAAATGACCTGCCAATCTCCCGGGATACCCAGGGACTGCTTAACATCCTTTGTGCTGCCCTGTGCTTCCAGTACGGAATAATCTATACCGCTGTAAATGGTCTTGGACTTATCCCATTTCGAGACATCCAGCCGCGCAGCTTCTGCCCGATCACGTTCACTCAGTGTAATAACGAAGTCCCTGGTTGCACGGTTGCCGCGCTCCAGGGCAATGAAAAAATGCCGCTTCCAGGCCGGCATAAAATCATGAAACGGGAAGCCGTGTATCGTATGGACAACAACAGGTACTCGCGCAATCTTCGCCGCCCAACATCCGAGCAGTCCCGCTTTCGAGCTGTGCGTATGCACGATGTCGTAATTCTGCCTTTTCATCAGCATGACCATTTGAGCCAGGGTGCAGAAATCCCGGAGAGGATTGATTGGATTGCGCAACTGCCTTAGCGGAAAGAAAGCATCTGCGCACTCGATGGCCCTCTCGCACCAGTCTCCATCCGGGTTTGCGGCCAGGTGAACAGTATACCTGCTGCGGTCCAAGGCGCGCACGGTGATCAGCGTATTGTCTTGCGCACCGCCAACGATCAGCCGCGTAATTAAGTGCAATACTTTATACTTTTTTTGTTCCATAACCCTGTTTATAATATAGGGCCTTGTGCGTATTGTCTAAACCCATAATTCCCATCACAAGGTCAGTGCCCAAGGGTTGGCACGGCAAGCGAAAGCACGCAAAGAACAGTGTCGCGCAAACAGTCCAGCACAAGCTGTTGTCTCATCGGACTGTTGTATGTATTCTAGTGACAGATTAACCACGATAATTTGACGGACACCGATGAACCGAGACTCAGCTTCCGAGCGACTGGAAGAGCTTTACGCGTTAATCAGCGAAGCTAATGAACGCTACTATGGCGCCGACAGTCCGACCATTTCCGATGCTGAATACGATACACTTTTCCGGGAGCTTATTCAGCTTGAAAAGCGGTTTCCCGATCTTGTGCGGCAAGATTCCCCGGCGAAACGTGTCGGCAGCGGGGCGAAGGCAGCGGCCTTTAATCCGGTCCGCCACCGGAGGCCGATGCTGTCGCTGGATAACGCGCTAAACGAAGAAGAAGCGCTGGACTTTGACCGGCGGATTCGCAAGCTGCTGAATGCCCAAGACAACGTGAATTATCTTTGCGAATATAAATTCGATGGTTTAGCGGTTGAGCTGGTTTACGAGAACGGTGAATTGATGCTCGCGTCCACACGGGGAGACGGCGAAACAGGAGAGGATGTAACCGCCAATGTCCGGACAATAGCCAATGTCCCGCAGCAGCTCCGGCAGGTGCCTTGGCTGCCAAAGACGTTTGAGGTGCGCGGCGAAGTGCTGCTTGCTGTGGAAAGCTTCAAGAGGCTCAATGAGGAACGGGTGGCGCGCGGTGCGCCGGCTTTTGCTAATCCGCGAAATGCTGCGGCAGGCAGCTTGCGCCAGCTTGACTGGCGCGTAACCGCATCACGTCCGCTGGAGTTCTTTGCTTACGGCGCGGCAAGCGAAACGCCGCTCCCTGCCGGAGGTCAATCCGGCCTGCTGCGCTGCCTCAAAGAACTTGGCTTTGCCGTGCAGCATGATGCGCTCGTTGCTGCCGGGATGGATGCGATTTTGCGGCGTTACCGTGAACTTGAAAAAGAGCGTGACAAGCTGCCGTATGAGATTGACGGCGTCGTGGTCAAGGTCGATTCGTTTCAACAACAAGACCAACTCGGGCTTCGTTCCCGCTCACCTCGCTGGGCTGTCGCCCTCAAGTTTGCTCCGCGTGAAGCCTTTACGGCATTGCTTGACATCACAGTTCAGGTAGGCCGTACGGGCACGCTGACGCCCGTGGCCGAGCTCGAGCCGGTGAATATCGGCGGTGTAGTTGTTAAACGGGCAACGCTGCACAATCAAGAAGAAATCGACCGGAAGGATATCCGTATTGGCGATACGGTTGTGGTGCGCCGCCAGGGCGATGTTATTCCAGCAATTGTCGCCGTTGTCACCGCAAAACGAACGGGCCGCGAGAGCAAATTCCAGTTTCCCGTTAAGTGCCCTGTTTGCGGTGGTCCTGCTGCCCGGGAAAACGAAGAGGACGCCGCAGTGCGCTGTATTAATCTGCATTGTCCCGCAAAATTGGGTGAGCGGTTGAAGCATTTCGTATCGCGGGGAGCGTTTGATATTGATACCATCGGCGAAAAGCTCATTGATCAACTTGTGGAAGCAGGCCGTCTAAAGAGTCCCGCAGATATCTTTACCCTGACATTCGAAGAAATCGCGGCGCTTGAACGCAAAGGGAAAAAGTCCGCGGCAAATTTAATTGCGGCCATTGAGAAAAGCCGCCGAATCCCGTTTCACCGTTTCATCTATGCGCTGGGCATCCGCCATGTCGGAGAGCGTACGGCAAAAGCGCTGGCCGAAGCGAGCGGGTCACTTGAGGAATTGATGGCCATGAGCCCGGGCCAACTGCAAGAAATCGGGGATATCGGCCCCAAAGTATCTGAGGCCATCAGGGGATTTTTCAGCGATGAAGATGAATGCCGCACACTGCGGCGCATGCTTGAACTAGGAGTGGAGATTGAATACGCCGCGTTGGGACGTCTGACTGCTGGCGGCGCGAGCTTTGCCGGTGAATTGGTTGTGCTCACGGGAATACTTGCCTCGATGACGCGGGAAGAGGCGGGCGCGAGGATCGAAGCTGAAGGCGGGAAGGTGCTGAGCGCGGTTAGCAAACAGACGACATTGGTTATTGCCGGTGAGAAAGCGGGCTCCAAATTAAAAAAGGCCGAATTGCTTGGGATTTCTGTGATCGGGGAAGAAGAGTTCGTCGAGCGCCTAGGAATCCGTGAATGACCACAAATAAGCCTGCCTGGCCGGTGTGGAAGTTCCGTTCAAATAGCGCTGGCAATCTGCCGATATCTTAAGGGACTAGCGCTGAAATTTCACAAAATGAGAGCAAAGATGAAAACGTGCACGAAGTGTATCATTCCCGAAAGTGTAAAAGGCGCAGAAATCAGCGAAGGCCTCTGTACGTTCTGTAAGACCGACCAAAGACACCGGCAAAAGAGCGCGATGGGAAAAGAAGCACTCTACCGGGAACTGAAGCAGCCGGCGAGTGCAAAGTATGACTGCCTGGTCCCCATCAGCGGCGGAAAAGACAGCTCTTATGTCTTGTATTATCTGGCCAAGGTGCTGGGACTGCGCGTGCTGGCGTTCTTTTTTGACAACGGGTTTATCTGCAGTTTCGCCCGTGAAAATGTGCAAAACATGTGCGGCAGCATGGGTGTCGATCTCGTAATCGAAAGGGCGACTGCGTATCGTCTTAAACAGACTCAGCATGCCCTGCATGCCGCAAAGCATCTCGGGCGCTTTGTCAAAGTCTGCGGTACGTGCAGCAACAATTTGCGAACACATTCAATACTTGCGGCGAAACGGCAAGGCATTAAGCATATTGTTTGGGGCGCTTCGGATTTCGAGGATAGCTCGACTGATTACTTAAGGAATGAGAAATTGAAGCAGGGCAACCGTGACACCTGGGGCACGCCAGGAAGCGAGAGAAGAAAGGTGTGGCGCGCGCTTAAACTGCTGTTCAGTGGGTCCCCCGTAGGGAAGCTCAGGGCCTTTTACCATGGTCTTTACTACATGTATTACACCGTGCGCGATAACTTGGCCTCAGGCTGCATGGAGGGCATTCGCAATTACAATCCGTTTTTAGAAGTCCCGTTTGTAGGAAAAGGTGTACAGGTGCACTATTTCTTCGATTATATCCCGTATAATCCCGTGCAACAGGTGGCTGAGCTGATCAAGGAAACTGGCTGGCGCCATCCGGAAAGCAGAGAAATGCGCATGGACTGCATGCTGCATGCATTTATCAATTATCAGCATCTTTGCGACAATGGCATTACTCATGACGGTTTCATCCTCGCCGGTCTTGTCCGGTACGGGCTTATGGATCGCCAGACGGCTCTGGTCCGGGAAGCCGCAGCGCGAGAGGGGTTAGCCGAAGAATGCGAACGCATTGCGCTTGAATTGGGGGTGATCTCTTTGTTCAGGAATTGGTCAACAAATAAGGTGGTCCCGCCGGGTCAAAAGTGTCAGCCTTTATTGTAAGTATCGGAGATGAGGAGTTTTCTTGGTTAAACTAGGGGTGCTGGGCTAAGCTTGATTGATTAATAATTATTCTGCACAGGTTTTTATACAATCGGGCCGAGACTATAGTTGAGCGTGAAACTTGTATATTATGAATTTCCCGGTAACATTCTTGCTTCTGTTAACCTTTATGCTGTGCGCTGCGGCAAGCGCCGTGCTCATCTATCCCGTCCGCCGGATATGCGTAAGACTTGGCATCGTTGATCGCCCCACTACCAGGTCGCTTCACGGCGAAGTTGTGGCGCGCGGTGTAGGATTGGCGATGGTTATTGTCTGCATTTGCTCCTTTCTCATCATTGGCGCGCGGCTCAACGATCATGCTGTTCTAATGCTTGTCCCGGGAAGCGTCATCTTGGCTGCTTTGTCGTTTTTTGACGACATGAAGGGTGTATCTGCCGGACTGCGGCTGGCTGTCCACCTGATCGTTGCTTTCGCCCTCTTGTGGATGCTGGGCTTTCCGAAGATACAGTTGACTTTTGACGGTGCGGTGATCGGCCAGCTAGGCATCGCCGTAAGCTGCACCCTGGGAGTAATCTGGCTTGCCGGTTATGCCAATGCTTTCAATTTCATGGACGGCATCAACGGACTTGCGGCATTTCAGGCGATTTTCAGCTCCTTGGCTTTGGCCGTGGTGATCGGTCTGGCGACGGGCAGCTGGAATTCGCCGGTTGTATTTGCCGCGGTTTCGCTGTCCGGCGCTGCCTGCGGTTTTCTGCCCTATAATTTCCCTCAGGCGCGAGTCTTTATGGGCGATGTGGGGAGTATCACGCTGGGTTTCTGCATTGCCGGGCTTACGCTATTGGCCGCACTCCAACACGGCTTCTGGCTCCTTCCGCCGCTCGTCCTGCTGCAAGTAAACTTCATCCTTGATACAGGGATTACGCTCATACGACGGATTATGCGCGGCGAGCGTTGTCTTGAAGCTCATTGTGAACACTTTTACCAGCGCCTGGTACGCTCGGGGCAGAGTCACACTTCGGTCACGCTTGCGTATCTCGGATTGCAGTGCGTCGTCGTACTGCTTGCTCTGACCTATATCAGCACCTTTCCGCAACAGAGGCCGGTTGTCCTTGCGCTCGGGCTTGCTCTCTGGCTTATCTTTTTTGCTCTTTGTGAGAGGTCTTTTCAGCGCGCAGCCGGCGGCATAGATGAGTGACTGCGGGCAGTGCATGCCCGTGACCCCCGCAATATACGCAGCTTTTCAATTAGAAAGTCGTCTCTTTGCCTCGTCGGGAAACAAAAAAAAAAGGAAAGCTCTTCCAGTCCGCACATAGAGATTAACTAATTGGTTCAGTGCTACACTGTATCAAGGCAGTGCGGGCAGTAATCTCTTTGAAAGTCAAGCAGTAGCTATCCGGGGTAGCTGTTGGCTTGCCTGTACCAGGTGTGACTGCGGCGCAACGGGGCGGTATTGTTCGGCGCAAAACATGCGTGGTGCGGGCGCACAGCGTAGTGCGGTTTTGCACCGGTTCGTGTTTCCCTTCTCTTCTCTTTGCCCCGTTCGGGGCACAAGGAGCACGGTCATGCTGCTGTTAGACACGTCAACGAAAAGGCGCGTCACGAGGCAAGGCACACGGCGGTCGCGAGAGCGGACCCGCATCGTCGTGCCGAGCGGAGTCCGGGGCACAGTCCCCGAATTCCTGGATGAAGTGGAGTTCGGCGCCTTTGGCAAGCTGGAGCGAAACGCCGTCCAGCAGCCGAAGACGGAATGCTCCACCGAGATTGTCCGCTGGCTTGCGCTGCACCAGGTCGCAAGCCGGCACGAAGCGCAAAAGCAGTGCGCAGCGCAGAATCCGGCGTGGTTTCAGAACTGGAACGTCGCGCGGATC
>JAKPSH010000151.1 GCA_029555385.1 Pseudomonadota bacterium | reverse complement strand
CTTTCGCCGCAGCACGTCTTTCAGAACAGATCAAAAACCCGGCACAACCCTTTGCCTCCCTTCGCTGTCGCCCGCCTAGTAGTCCAGACCAATGGCGACGAATCAATGCGGGCGACGCGCTGCGGTTGGCAAAGGGTTGTGCCGGGTTTTGATCTGTTCTGAAAGACGTGCTGCGGCGAAAGGGCGGCTTGGACGCGTTTGCCTTTTTCCCGTAATTGAAGCAGCGCAGAACCTCCAGGTATTCAGACATATTAAGGACAATCAAGAGAGGCAGCAGCGTACCTGCTCCGGTTCGACTCCGGTGCGGAGAATGACGCTGCCGGGTGCTGGCAAATAAAAGTTAGTCTGATTTGTGCTGAGGTCCTGCCGAAGTGAGCCAGCGGAGTATGGCGTCGGCTGCTAATTTGTGCCCATGCGGTGTCCAGTGGTGATCAAGCTGGTAATGGAGTGCGGTGCTGGCGCTGCTTTGGGCTTGGCGAAATTCGGGGGTTAGAGACTTGAACGGAAGGTGCCTTTGCTGCGACCACTGGGAAAGCCGCTTCGCAAGTTCTGTCTCCTCAATAAGCCACTCTGACCGGATTACCGCTCCGCTTTGCCGCCAAAGGTCACCGTATTGCGCATTATACTCAAATGGTGCAGGTAGAAGAACGATACCAACCCATAAGCCGAGTTCTCGGCACTCATCAACTAAACTTCCGAGGGCAGCGATCATCGAATTGTAGCGTTCTTCGGCATTGGGTCCGTGTATATCCAGAGCAATACGCCAATAGTCAGGTTCAATAAGCCCAAGCCCAATGAGCCAGCCCTCGAACCGGCCTTCTTCTGCCCCGCGGACGAGTTGTTCAGGAATTTGTTTTTGCCACTCGGTTATACGTTCTTCGATTATTCCGTTGGTTCGTGCCTGGGATAAGAGACGATCTTTCCATCCGCCTTTTGCTTTAAGCCGGCCTCTTGCACGTTGGGCCAGCGCGCAGAGCCGGGGAAACAACAGGCATGTTTTCTGCACGAAATCCGTAATGCACCCCGAAGTGCGAAGTCCGCTCAACGCCGCCGGTTTGCTATCGGCGGCATCATTGGCAAACAGCGCGATAAGCACAGCATCCGGCTGATACTTGCGGCCGATAAAATGAAACAGCCGTAAGTAATCATGCGGTCCGGTTCCGGCGAGCCCAGCGTTGATAAAACGGACAATATGTCCGGCACGCGAATATTGCTGCTCCAGTAATGCAGCAAATGTATCACCGGCCTCAACCCCTGTCCCTTCAACAAACGAATCACCAAGGACAATAAAGCGGTACTCGTTATCATCTTTCTCGAAAGGGATTTCTTTATAGCGAAGGCCCTGGCTGTTCGTCGCGACATCGTAAGAATATTCGAGATTATCTACAGTCGCCCGGATATTCGGCAGATGGGCAATATGAAAGCCGTGCCGATCCGTATAGCCAAGCAATTGAAGTGTGCGGTCTGCGAGAAAAAGTATAAGCATGCTGCTGCCGATGAGCAAGGCGGCTTTGGCGGTATTTCCGGCTATCGTGCGAAGGAGAGTTTTTCGCCTTGTGGGAGTCATCTTTCAACAATATCAATAATCCCGCCGCCCAGGACGATATCATCAGCGTAAAACACGGCGGACTGGCCAGGAGTTACCGCTTCTTGAGGCGCAGAAAAAACGACCCGCACCTTAGAGTCCGCGGCGGGCTCGATTGTCGCTGGAGCGCTTTTGTGCCTTGAGCGAATTTTCACCGAGCACTCACGCGGTTCAGTGAGCCCCTCAATCGCCATCCAGTTGGCATCAGCAACAAAAAAGCTCCGGCTTAACGCCTGTTTTTTTGTGCCGACGACGACGGTATTTTCCCCGGCTTCGAGCCGCAGGACATAAAGCGGCTCCGGGTGCGCAAGCCCCAAGCCTTTTCGCTGTCCCAAAGTATAGTTCCAGAATCCTTTGTGCCGACCGAGCCGTGCGCCTTCAGTGTTAACAATGTCGCCTTCTTTTTCCTCGAATTGCAGAAGATCCTGGTAATCGCCGCAGTAAAAATCCTGGCTTTCTTCACGCTGCGCAACGGTTAAATGATGCCCGCGGGCTATCTCACGCACTTCCTGCTTGGTCAGCTCGCCCAACGGCAGGATCAGTTGGGCAAGTTGAGTTTGCGTGAGGCGGTAGAGGAAATAAGTTTGATCTTTAGATTGATCTTTGCCCCGGCGAAGAAACCGGCGGTTTGTTGCTTGGTTCAGACCGGCGCGGGCGTAGTGGCCGGTGGCGAACATGTCAAACTGCACGCCAGCGCGCCGCGCCGCTTGCGGCAAAAGGCCGAATTTCATCGTTGCGTTGCACTTCACGCACGGATTAGGCGTTCGTCCCCCCGCGTATTCGCGGCGGAAATAATCAATGACGACCTGTTCATACTCCGTGCTGCAGTCAAAAACATGAAGTGTTATGCCTAAACTGCGGCACACCTCCTCTGCGTGCGCAATATCGTCCTGCTCGTCAGGGCCAAAGCACGCTGATTTTTTGACAGCGGGCGAAGAGTCTCCCTTCCAAATCGACATCGTAATGCCGGTGACCTCGTGCCCCTGTTCTTTGAGCAGCAGTGCGGCAACGGACGAATCAACGCCGCCACTCATGCCTACAGCTATCTTCATCATTCCCTCATCGTTCTCGCCGTACCGCGCAAATTAAGAAAATTCCCATTGCAAAAAGGACAATCGTTGCGCCGGTTGCTGTTCCCCAATAGAACGAACAAAGCAGCCCGCAAATCCCGGAGACAGTACTGAATGCTGCTGACGCAGCGAGGTATTGCGGGGTGTTGCGCGCAACGTTTCGCGCTGCTGCGGCCGGCAGCACGAGCAAGGAATTGATTACCAGTAATCCGAGAAGCGGAATGCTGATGGTTACCACAAGCGCAATCATTACGGCAAATACCGCCTCGGTAATCCAAACACTGAATCCCCGGCTGCGCGCAAGCGCATGATTCGCCGTTACAAAAAAAATACGATTGAACAACACGACCCAAATCAGTGCAACAGCAGTGAATGCGCCGAGCAGGAGGGAAAGATCCTCATTCGTCAGGGTCAGCAGATCCCCGATTAGATAACGCGAATACTTGGCGAAATTGCCGCCTTTTGAGATCATCACGACGCCCAGTGCGACGGTAAACGACATGGTGAGTCCGAGAATTGTATCACTGGACGCGGCGCTTTTCTGCCGTAAAACTGTAACCCCAAGCGCAAGTACTACCGAAAATCCAATCATTGCCCAAAGCGGCTCTGTCAGACCAAGCAGAACCCCTATGCCGATTCCGGTTAATGCGGCATGTCCGACAGCTTCGGAGTAAAATGCCATCTGATTATTGACAACCAGGCAGCCCAGCCAGGCGAAGACAGGGCTGATCACCAGGACGGCAAGCAGCGCATTGTGCATAAATGAGTACTGCGCCCAGCCGAACGGCAGACTGGTAATTAATTGATGCCACAAATCAATCATTACGGTTCTCCGTCCGGCTCGAGTGGTGATGAAGAATGCGGTGAGGAGCAGGTAGTGCGGAGATTTCTATACTCAATCCGAAATATTCTTTTACCGCACTGCTCCGCAGTACTTCCTCTGGCGTTCCATCGGCGAGTATGCGGCGATTGAGAAAAATGAAACGGTCAGCAACTTGTACGGATGCACGCAGGTCGTGGGATATTAGCAGCACGGATAAGTCGTATTTCTCGCGCAGTGCAGATATCGTCTGGTAGAAAACCGCAATTCCAGCTTGGTCCACTCCGGATAATGGTTCGTCAAGAAGCAGGATATCCGGCACGGGGGTCAGTGCCAAAGCAAGCAAAACACGCTGCAGTTCGCCTCCGGAGAGTGCGCGGATCTGCGCGCGCAGCAAATGTGCGGCATCGACAATGCCAAGCGCGGCTGCAGCCTGGCGCAGCGCTGATGTCTGGTAGCCGAAAATTAGCGATTTGCGGCTCGTGGCTGCGCAAAACAGGTCAAATACGGAAGCCGGTGAGGTGGGGTCAAAATCAATGCGCTGCGGGACGTAGCCGATACGCGGGCTGCGCCTTTGTTTGGTTCCGGAGGGAAGAAACTGCAAAGTGCCGCAGTGCGGCACCTCCCCCAGCATTGCGCGAAGCAGCGTGGTTTTCCCCCCGCCGTTGGGGCCGATCAGCACAGTCATTTCTCCGCAGTGCATGTGTAAATTGATATCGTCTAAAACGGCATGTCCGCCCAAGGAAACACCGAACTGGACGAGTTTGGTGCAGCATGCCCGGCAAGCGGGCAGTACCGCTGAACCTGGTCCAGCGCCGCCGCACTGTTTAATGTCTTGGTCACTCTTCATTCAGAATTCTCCAAGTGATGATTGTATTTTCTTTCAGTCCAGAAGGAAATCCCCGGTTTTCCCGTTCTACGGCGTATGGTAGTTCTTGGGGTCGGGCTGTCGTCTTAATAATTGACTTGGGGATCTACAATGAAGCCAGGATGTTTTCGTTTTGTGCCACCGATCGCAATGAGTTTTGTCGTTTGTTGCTGCGGTTTTCCTGGAGCGGTGTTTGCCGGAGAAGAAGCTGCTCTTTCAGCTAACTTTGAACTTCCTTTTTATTCATCATATACGTCGCGAGGACAGGTCTCGAATGACGAGCCGGTGCTAGAGCCATCGCTCACTTTGTCGAAGGGGGATGTGACCGTCAATGTTTGGGGCAATTATAACTTGACGGATCGTGTCACCGACGATGCGGATTTTGATGAAATCGACTTTACCGTGGACTATGCGCTGCCGATTCCGGCCGAGAGCATCGAGATGAGCGTTGGCGTTCTGGCTTATACATATCCGAATACAGAGAACAATCCCAGTACGTGGGAAGTGTTTTGGACAGTCAGTTTTCCCGAACTCTTCATCATTCCTAGTGCGGAAATATACTTTGATGTCGACGAGGGCGATGGTTTGTATGCGACGCTTTCTCTCGAACATGAGTGTGCGTTGAGCGACGATCTGGCGCTCGCGTTGGGCGTATCATCTGCAGTGGGAAGCTCGAACTATAATGATTATTTCTTTGCCCGTGATGAAAATGCATTAAACGACGGCAATGTCTATGCCTCGCTCAGTTATTCGCTGACTGAGTCGCTGCGCATTAACGGGATTATTGCTTATATGTGGTTATGGGATAAAGAAATCCGAAGCGGCGCCCGGGAGGTCTATTTTGACGACAGCGATCTGTGGGGCGGCTGCGGAATTAGTTATGATTTTTAGACTATTACGCCGGTATTTAATCCTCAGTTTTCTCGCGCTTCTTCTGGCCGGAAAAGTTGAGGCGGCGGAGACTTTGTTTAAGGTGGTCACGTCGTTTTATCCGCTTTATATCGCGGTGCTAAATGTCGCGCGGGAAGTTCCCGGGGTCACCGTGGTCAATATGACCAGACCATTTACGGGTTGTCTGCACGATTATCAGGCAACGCCGGCAGATATGGCGGCGCTTGCCGAAGCTGATGTCTTTGTTGTCAACGGCGCCGGAATGGAGAACTTTCTTGGCAAGGTGCTTAAGCAGTATCCGCAGCTGCCTTTGATCACGGCGAGTGACGGCGTGGAGCTTCTCCGCGATGAGCACGGAGAAAACCCCCATGTTTGGGTCAGCGTTTCGCTTCATCAAAAGCAAGTGAGCAAGATTGCGGTGGAGCTCGCTCGTCTAAATCCTGTTCATGCGCAAGCGTATTTAAGCAATGCCGCGGCGTATGCGGCAAGGCTTGAAAACCTAAAGCAGAGGATGCATCAAGCGCTTGCCGGCGCTGCAAACCGCAGCATCGTGACGTTTCATGAGGCGTTTGCTTATTTTGCGCAAGAATTCTCGCTGAATGTGGTTGCTGTCGTTGAGCGGGAGCCGGGAACTGAACCCAACGCGCGTGAATTAGCCGAGGCCATCGAGCAAATTAGGACAAGCAACGTGCAGGCGATATTCGTCGAGCCGCAGTATCCATCAAGAAGCGCGCAGACAATCGCCCGTGAGACCAAGACGCCGGTATATGTGCTCGACCCCGCCGTGACCGGTCCGCTGCGCGCCGATGCCTATCTGGAGATCATGGAGAAAAACGCCAAAGAGCTGGCGCGGGCTTTAGGCAATTGAATTCATTGTCAAGCTTGAGATCAGCGTTTTTTGCCTAAAAGAAAAGGGGAGTGACCACTGTGAGGGGCAGCGCCCCCGTCATGGCGGCTGATTGCAGACCTTATGTGCAGAACGCGTCACGCTTGATTACACTACTGAAGTCAGATACCCAGAATGAAGGCAATCAAGGCGAGCACGGCGCCGCCCCACATCAGGCCAAGAGCGGCCCACTGCGGCTCTTGCCCCGTAAGCATAAAGTCGCTCTCTTTTGCGTTCTTCAAGAACGCCTCAAGTCTCGTTTTTCGATCCTTCGCTGTTCGCTCACTTAGATAACCAAAACTCCTGATATCGTCTCCCTCGGGCGGCGATACGATTATGGCGTGCATGAGGGAAACCCCATTTCCGCACCGGGCGTAGACAATCGGGTCAACCAGAACGTCCGACCCTTCTGCAAATCTCCGCTCGAAGAGCAGCTTATTGTAGAAGCGGCACTTGCTCAGCGCTTTCACGTAAAGTCCTCCCGGAGTGCGGCAAAAGGATAAACTGAAAAAAGACAGCCTGAGAAAGCTGAGGTAGCCTGGCGCGGAGAGAAGCACGAACAACACGTAAGGCGTGGGACGCTCCGGCCAT
>JAKPSH010000142.1 GCA_029555385.1 Pseudomonadota bacterium | reverse complement strand
CCCGTCCGGGAGTTCAACTAGTTCGAGCGGATAATGCACAAACTGGAGAGAAGAATTCACAGCCCTGCCTCCTCAGACAGCTCGTCGTTTCTCAACGGCCCTTTCCCTATAGTCGCTCGAATACGTAGAGTGAGCTGCTCTCTTAGCTCTTTAAGCGTCGACCACTTAATATAGTTGTAATGATTCGCGTCGAAGTGAAGGTTGTTCGTGTCGTCACTGCGGCAGGAATGAACAACCTGTAATCCAAGTCCTCTGGCAAACCCTGCTTCGAAATAGACTCCGGCTCGTTGGCCGGTAAAATCTGCGACAACAAAACGGCTTTCGCGGATTTCTGCTATTATCTCGTTGTCGATCAGATTGTTGTGAGCTTTCTTGTCGATCCTGACTGCCTTATAACCAGTTTCTTCAATAGCAGGACTGATTGCCTGCTCCCAAGTATCAATCATAGTCTCATCAAAACTCATAGCCACAAAGACTTTAGGGTTTGAAGGGTCAGCAGAATGCGCTTGCTGAAGCTCCTCCCATCCCTTGGGCGTCATCACAGCGGTTAGTGGAGATTGAGCTTCTGCATATCTGATCCATCCTTCATCCCGAAGATACGCAAATAAGTAACGAAACTCCTCTGGGTTTTGTGCAAATGCAAGAGTATAGTCGGTATCTTTGGCAAACTGAGTTACAGCACCCAGGTAGGAGGAACGTGATGCAATAATTCGCAGTAAACGCCGAGCCTGATCGGCAATGTTCACCGGTAGCCGTCCGGCAATTAAATCAGCAACTGTATCTTCAGTAATGGTAGGAGGCGCCAGATCGTGTTCCATTGCTTCCCGAGATACCGCGGACAATGCATAAAGCACAGCTGCAAAGTTTCCTTTACGTCTTAAAAAGTTTTCGGACACAAAGAATCGGCCGCAAGCTTTGCATGTGTACTCATCGGGGGCATCTGCTAGTACTTCAGCCCGGTTGGAGTCGTTACGGCCACATAGGGGACATTTTTGAATACTCACACCCCTACCTCCTCAGGCACATCATCCATGTCTAGGATCTCTTGCAGCGCCGTCATCTCCTCCATGGCGGTTTGGAGGTTTGCCATAATTTGAGCGGCTATTTCGTCGGGCTCGGGGAGGTCTTCGGCTCGCTCTACCGATTCATCGTGGAGCCAGGAGATGTCTAGGTTGTCGTTTCGGTTTTCGATGTACTCTCGGCTGAAAGAGCGAAAACGGCCTTCTTCTCCTTGGTCCTTGCGCTTGGACTTGCCATTTGGGTCAGTGCCATAACACTTCTCGAAATCAACAAAGTGGTTGTGACTTAATGGCGTCCTTTTGCCAAAAGATGGCATGTTGGTCCGCATGTCGTAGATCCAGACCTCCTTCGTGTTTCCCGTGTCCTTCTTCTCTCCGCGCTGAAAGAAAAGAACATTGGTCTTAACACCTTGTGCATAAAATATACCTGTAGGAAGCCTTAGAATCGTATGCAGACTGCACTTGTTCATTAAGTCACTGCGAATCTTCTGCCCTGTGTTGTCCTCAAAAAGCACATTATCAGGCACTACCACAGCAGCCCGCCCGCCGGGCTTAAGCCCTCGGTAGATATGCTGCAAAAAGCAAAGCTGCTTGTTGCTCGTTGGATAAGTAAAATCATCCCGCGAAGGCTTGCCCCCGCCCGTAGCCGTGCCAAAAGGTGGATTTGTTAAAATGACATCCGCCGCGGGAAGAGATGAGCCGGACGGCCCAAGCGTATCACCAAGAATCAACGGGCTCTCAACATCATGAAGCATCGCATTCATAAGGAGCAGCCTGTGAGTGTTAGGAACTAGCTCTACCCCCACATAAGCATAGTGCTTTTGAAATTCCTGCTGCTTTACGGGGAGCTCAAAGAGCTCGTCAGTCCGCTCTTTGATGTATCTGTCCGCTGCAATAAGGAAACCGCCTGTACCGGCCGCAGGGTCTTGAATGACTTCACCCGCTTCAGGCTTCACCAGTTTTACCATGCACTCGATAAGCGGGCGGGGAGTAAAATATTGGCCAGCTCCGGTCTTGCTCTCTGTGGCGTTTTTCTCAAGCAGGCCCTCGTAAAGGTCACCCAAACCTTCATGTTTTGCGCTGTACCAATCTAGATCGTTAATGTCGGTAACTAGTTTTTGCAGATTCTTGGGCTGGCGAAGCGTAGTAGATGCATTGTGGAAAATCGCTTTTACACGATCAGATCCATGCGAGCCGAGATACACCAAAAGCTCCCGGTAAAACTCAAACTGCTCCATGCCGTCAAGCTTAAAGATATTGTCCCAGCGGTAGCCTTTCGGGAGCTGCTCCTCCCGGCCGGTTTCTTTGAGCATCTTAAGAAAAAGAAGGTAAGTAAGCTCTGTTACGTACTCATGATAGGTTACACCATCACTTCTCAGCACATGGCAGAGGCTCCAAAGCTTCTGCACGATATCAAAGGTTGTTGTCATGCCGCGTCTTTCCACACTTCATCATTAATCTGGGAAAGCAAGGTCTCCAGCTTCCCGTCAAAAATCTTATTTAAGCGGTTAAACCCGCCGCTTGTCTGAAATTGCCCCGAATCAAGAGACTCCCTGTCAACAACAGTCTCCGCAAGAAGCTGCTTTTCTATCCGCTGGAGCCACTGGCGCTGCGGCTGCGTCCAAGGCTGCATAGCATAAATCCTCTGCATCGCCCGGGAAACCCGCGCTGCATAGGGGATAAGCGGACTTCCTACCGCCGCCCGGCGGATAAAACCAATTATCGAGGCTGCTATGTCTTCGTTCTTTGCGTTCTTGTACGCAGTCTTCAAGTGCACTTCCGAAAACCCCGCTTGGGTAAGCGCAAGGCTTAACTCCTTAAGCTGCTTTCGGGTAAGCGTGCTGGGTTTGGTTTTTACCACAAGAAGGGCCGGAATCTTGTTTAGGTTTTCCTCAATGTATTTGGCAAATCCTTCCAGATAATCCTCCGGACGCTTATGCCCGTCCCAGTCCTGCTCAACAGAAACTACTTCATCTTCGTGCTCGGAGACTAGCACAGCAGTCTCCCTCGATATGCGCTCGTCTAAGAGTTCAACAAGAGCTGGTTTATCTCCGAAAAACAATGCCGCCTCGTGGGGACCCATGTCTTTTAGCTTGCCTGCAAAAGCGCTTCGGCTAAAGCCTGAGAGCTTTTCCAGCGCTTCCCCATGGCTTGGAGAGATACGGGCCAGTTTCTTTCGCAGTTTTGCAATTAACTGCTCAAAGACTTCTTTCTTGTAATCTTCGTTACTTGCTTTTGAAAGCTCTTGGATAAGCTTCTCAAAAGTAATGTTCGGCTCCACCACTATCGGCTTCATTGAATTATAGTCTTCAAGTGCCGAATAGACGTCAACTGCATCAAAAATCCGGAATGATTCCTTGTGCTCTCCTTTGCCGTACAAATCCTCCCTGTTCCTGGTTGCCCGGCCAATCATCTGCTCAAAAAGAATCCGGCTCCGCACCCGGCGGATGAATACTAAGTTTACTATTTCTTCAACATCAATGCCGGTTGTCAGGTAATCAACGGTGACCGCCACACTCGGCAGCCGCTCATTCTGAAAACGCCGGAAAGCCTGCAACGGCTTGTCCGTTGCACCTGTTATCTTCTGAACGGCGTCGTCCTCAATCTCGCCATAGCGTTCTTCAAACGCCTGAATGAGTGTTTTAACAACCGTGTCTGCATGCTTATCGTTTACGCAAAAAATAAGGGTCTTGCCCGGCAGGTGCGGGTCGATGTGCTTAACAAGCTCTCTGCAAACCGCAAGGTTGAAGTTCTCTGTGAGAACCTGCTTATTAAATTCTTCAATTTCAACATGAACCTCGTCCGGTGTTGTAATGAGCTCAAGCTGCTGCGCCCGCGGCTTATAAACGGTAATCTCTGAACCTGCCTCCCAAGTAATTCCGTCCCGGCCGAGCTTTGTCGTTATCTTAATCGGCGGCTCATAGTCCCGGAGCCAGCCGTCAACGACGGCTTCCTGATAGGTATAAGTAAAAACAGGCTTGCCGAAAATCTCCACAGTGTGAAGCGCAGGCGTCGCAGTAAGCCCAATTTTTACAGCATCAAAGTGCTCAAGCGCGCGCCTGTACTTTGACACATAGTCCTCTTCACTGCCAAACAGGAGCTGATTATCCGAAAGATCCCGGTCAAGAGTATACCCCCGGTGGCATTCGTCAATAACGATTAAGTCGTAGGTATCGATAGCAAGCGGGCCGTCATCTTCCGAAGGATAAAGCACGCGCTGCATAATGCTTTGCACGGTAGCAACATGGAGCCGCGTGTCTTTTTCAGGCCGGAGGTCGCCAAGCTCCTTTACATCGTAGATATCCGTAAAAGCCTGGTAGTTTTCAAGCTTAACATCCTTTAAGGTGGCAAGCGCCTGCTCACCAAGCGTGTTTCTGTCAACGAGAAACAGAGCCCGGCGAAAGCGCTTCGCTTTAAGGAGCCGGTAAAGAAGACAAACACAAAGCCGGGTCTTGCCAGTGCCCGTGGCCATCGCCACCATCATCTCCCGTTTTTCTTCTTCAAGCGCATCTTCAACTTTGGCTATCGCCCGAAGCTGATAATCGCGAAGAGGAAGATAATCCATGGGCTCGGTTTTAAGGCGCTCCTCGGACTCCTGGCGGTCCTGCAAAAGAAGCCCGGTGAGCCCGTCTGGAGTATACCAAGCGCTCAGAGCCCGCGGATGATTAGTGGGAAGCCTTGCATCAAGAAACCAAATGCCGCTTTCCTGCTCAATCTGCTTTAAATAAGGGCGCCCATTGGTCGCAAAAAGAAAGGGGACTCTATACTGAGACCATGGCCCGCCGGGATTTAGCATCCCTTCTTCAATGCTGAACCCTTTGCTGTAGCGCTTAGCTTGAGGAATAACTCCAGAGACGTTCTTATTTGCCCGTTTTGCCTCCACCACTGCAACCGGCATAAGACCTGCAAAAAGCACATAATCGGCGGGACCGGTTTCAGTGGGCCACTCGGCAATAGCAAGATTTTGGCCTTTCTGCGGACGCACACCGCGGTCAAAGCGGAGCTGAACGCTGTCCGCCGTCCAACCGGCGGCTTTAAGCTGCTGATCGATAATGTAGCGGGTCTCGCTCTCTGGAATATCCAAATTCTGGGCAGCAGCAAAAGAGCGCTGTGAGGCTTCCGCCGCAGCTTCCGGCTGCGAGACAGCTAGTGCTTGGAACATGCCAAGCTGTTTTTCATAATCTACCCGTGCCGCATGCAGCTTCTCTTCAGATTCTTCGGCAAGGGAAAGTGCCGTCTCCAGGTCGGAATAAGCTTTCTCTGCTTTATCGCTTAACTCCGCTAGAGAAACTTTGGTGCGCTGAAGCTCCTCTTCCTTTTCGCTCTGTTCTTTTCGCAAAGCGGCAAGCTGCTCAACGAGGTCCTTCTCCGCATGTGAAGGGTCTGGCGGCGGCACAAACGCTCCGGGCTTGAAAGACGCATCCCTGCCGAACGCTTGATGAAACCAAACCGCAAGAGTGCGGGCAATCTTTAGCAAATGCAGCGCTTCGCCTTGAGAAAACTGAAAATGTTCATGTACCGCCTTGTTTCTTGCCTGGCGGATGAAATGAAACATCTCTGCAAGCTCAGGCGTGATGACCTTGCTCGCTTTTAGTTCGTTAACGATAAAACTTGCTAGATCTCCTTGGAGCACCGGAAGGGCAGTGTTGGCAGACGCGGTCTGCGCCAAAAGCTCTGCAAACTGCCCAATCTTAATTACGGCCGTATTCGGGTCCTCAAACACATACCGCTCCGCGAGCGCGGCGTAGCGCACTAGCAGCGGGTCGTGCTTTTCGAGAAAAGCAAAATTAGGGGAGAAGACCTTGGCCACCATTATTCCATGCATCAAATGGCGTTAATTTGCCTTCCATCCGGCCTACTCCAAAACCGCAATAAAATCAATATTTCGGTCAGATATGCAGGGGGAGGGGAGGAAGTGGGGGTATTTTCTTGCGAAAGAAAATACCCCCACACCCCTAAAAGAACGTAAGCGGGCTTTCGCCCGCAAAAGAACGATGTTGCGCGCCGGGGGATGCTCCGGCTGATTTTTCGAACAGAGTTCGAAAAACATCCTGCGCGGGGGCGCGCTGCAGTAGAGGACCAAAAAAACTCCCTCAGCCGCGGAACGGGCAGTGAAGAGCACTAACGCGCTGGAATTCGCCGTAGCGCTTAGCGAGATAGGCTTTAAGTTTCTTCATCGACAATAGATCGCTGAGGCTCTTATGAAGGGCTACGGCCTTTACCTTACTTACTCTGTCTACTTACCTCCTTACCCAAATGCCTCTCCTTTCTGCTGATCTTGGAGAAGTCTGCTCTGTAGCCTGACGCAGTGAACATTGTAACGATCCTGCATTAGCCCGGCCTCAACATACTTTCTAGCTTCATCCTCTTTTCCGAGATGCAAGCTTAGCCAAGCAACGCGCGATAAATCAGTAGCATCCGCTTCTCGGATTCGTCTTGTAGCTAGATCGAACAGCACTTTTCCCAGCTCAAGTTTCACTTCTTTGTCCAGCGTTGTGCCTTGAAGCGAGATTACTTGGTTGAATTTGTTTATCGAGGAACTGATTAAATAAAACGGGATAGCTGAAAAACGGCACATTTTGACCAACGCATGTACTTGTCCCAACGTGTCGTTTGTTTTCTCGCACAGCTCGGCATAGCGTCTCCACGCCTCTAGGATTATGTCCCGTTGCGCTTTTATAACTGAATCTTGTGACATCTGCTCAATAAACTTTTCAACTGCCTGCTTTGCGTTGCCTAACCTATTTTCCCCGTCTGACTCCTCATAAAGTGTGGCAATGTCCAACCACACAAACGGATGTTGCCGCGCCAAGAGTTCTAATATTGGCAAGAAAAATTGAAGCTGTCCGCTATCGCTCGCAACTCTGCGGGCAACCTGATTCACGAAGCCGCGAATCCGGGGTTCAGCTCCATGTTGTATATCAGAGCTCTTACCAGCACCAAAAAGGCGTAGCGTTCTAGTGTCGGCGTCGATAGCCGTCTTAAATGGACTGGTCTCAAGCTTATGTTTTCCGAAAACGCGAGTGACAAGGGGAAGCTCAATGAAATAAGAAGGATCCTTTGTTGAAGTGACCAGCTCAATCAAGGAGCTTCGACTCAGTTCTTCTACTCCCGCTTCGATATCCATGCGCTCGTTTTCTGGTCGCAAAAGTACAGCATAAAGTGCAACCACGGGCAGTGTAACATCCCAACTACATAGCGTCAGAAATATCCGCTGGGCAGTAGGGGTAAGATTATCATACGTCCTTTCAAATAAAGCAGTTAGGATGTCGCCCTGTTTAGCAAGAATACGAGGTATTTTAGCCGAACGTAACTTTCGCTTCGCGATTTCACCGAGAAGTATTTTCATCACGTATGGGTGGCGGCCAGACTCACCAGATAAATCATCGATGAAAGAAGGAGTACACATATCCTCTATGCCTAAGTGTGCGGCGGTAGTCTTTATCAGGCTTACGCTTTGTTCGTGCGTCATGCCGCGCACTTCTATGGGATAGTCACCCCGAAAATCGCGATGGCGAGTTGTGATCAGCGCTTTATTCGGACAACGAATATTAGTGTCAATCCACCGAAACAACTCAACGGGACTAATCACCGTTTCAAAGTTATCGAAAACAAAGAGTGTGCGAACGTCGCTGGGATGTTGCATTGCGGCTGCTAAACGCTCACGCGCTTGCGCTGGCTTAATATCCACTCCAGGACCGTCTATTAACCGAACATATACAAGCGCAATGTCATCAGTACCTAAAATTTTCGGTTTAACTTGCTTTGGTCCGTCGGGCAGCAGGTCAATGTCTCTGGCACTGAACCACAGAATTAAATCAAAGAAATCAAGTTGCTTGATATCATGCAAAACAGCCAATGCCAGGGATGTTTTACCTATGCCGCCACGGCCCACCAGAGTAACAACTGGGTGTCGATCGTTCAATAGAAGTTCTGCTCGTAATTCGCTCTCGAGATCGTTTCTGGCCACGTACTGAACGAGCGCAGGTGGAATGTTTGTTAGGCATTGACCCTGAACTTCTAATTCCGGACCACCTGCTGTCTCGCTTGATGGGAGTTGATCGGGCGGAGCGAGATAGGGTGTCGATTCACATTTCTGTGATTCATTGGTGAGATACGACAGTACTTCATAGTTCTTATCAGTAAAGCCGCCATTAATGATGTAGAAGTTATTTGCTTCCGGATCTGATCTCACCAACTCCATTCGAATAGGCTTCTGTATGAAAATGTAAACACCGTTCGGAAGCTGGTGTGTGTCTTCTTGCTTTAGGTAATCAAAAGCTCCTAGCTTCGCACTTAAGGGAGTGACACGATATTTGCCAGAAAGATTTCGGTGGAGGTACACCCATTCGCGTCCAAACAGGCAAAATTCATTGTAGTAACGAAGAAGAGCCCGCTCAAGTGGGAGACATATCAGAGATAGTTGCGAAGCAGTTAACGCGCCATGACCGCGAGTTTTATTTCTAAGAATCGCAAAAAGTTTTAACCATAATCTCCCTTGAACCTTTGTTTGCATTTCCTGTGGACGATCGATTATCTGCAGACAATCAGATAAATCCTGGATCAACTGATA
>JAKPSH010000136.1 GCA_029555385.1 Pseudomonadota bacterium | reverse complement strand
CGTATGCCAATCACTTGGTGCCGATTATTCTCTTACACGGTGTAATGACTAAATATTGCCCCCTTCGCGTCCTTTACTCCTTCGCGTTAAAACTCTTTCTGATTCAAGATACAGGCTGCTGCCAAAGAGCACCGAAGAATGGTTGCTTAAGATTATGCAGCACCCTGCTAGATGTCATTAACCGCATCTACGCTTCTTCTCGCGCAGATGCGGTTAATGACATCTAGCAATGCTTACGTGGTGAATGCTTCTTGCGTATTCATCATTAATAAGATTATCTGTTGATGTTGAGAAGAACTAATGACCGCAAATAATCAAGAACAGAGAATTGAGTCATTGTTCAGCGATCTTCTTTTTCGCTGCGGCGTCCTGTTCATGATCCTTGCCCCGCCAGTGAACCTATGTTGGCTTCTTGTTGATTATTTCAGCGAGAGAGAACAGTTTTTTTATTTTCTCTTCTTGCGGCTGCTCTACAGCGGTTTTACGATAGCATCACTTCCTTTCCTGCGGACTAAGTTTGTCCGCGATCATTTTGCAGCTTTTTCGCTGTTCAATTATTGTTTGATCGTGGCGTGTATCGGCCTAATGGTTCCGGTCAGTAAGCATTTCCTTCCGTATTCGATGGGATTCGCCAGCGTTTTTCTGGCTGTGGCGATTGTGTTTGTCTGGCGGATCAGGAACCATGTCGCAGCGCTGATTGTGACCGCAGTAATTATTTTTACGCATTGGGAATACTTGCAGCAGCGCCCTTTGTCAGAGTTGATTGTCGTCAGCGGATTCTTTGTTAATGTGTTTGTCGCCATATTCGCGATGACATACTTGACGTATCGCGCCTATCGCAAGCAGTTCCGCTTGCTCATTGAGAACGAAGAATTTAAGCTGGCTTTAGCGGCGCAGGTTGAAGAACTTGGCAAGACCAATGAGGCGCTCAAGTCGGTCAATGTTACGAAAGATAAGTTCTTGTCTATTATTGCTCACGATCTTCGCGGTCCGATCGGCAGTCTCGATGTGCTGTTTAACGAGGTGATCAAGGAAGGGAAAGATCTTCACGACGAAATATTGGATACGGTACGTTCTACCGCTCGAACAGTTCATTTGTTGTTGGAGCAGCTTCTCCAGTGGGCGCGAAGCCAGCAGCAGAGAATTGAGTTTAACCCAAGTACCTTTGCCATACGCAAACCGGTCGGAGAATGTATTGGCTTGTTGAGTACTCACGCGCGGCAGAAAAATATCGCTCTCATTGATCAAGTGTCAGATTCCCTGTTTGCGTATGCAGATCCCGCGCTGGTGACAACGATCATTCGAAACCTGATCAACAATGCTATTAAATTTACGCCTCAGGATGGGCAGATTACGGTTTCTGCACAAGAGGCAGATGGCATGCTCAAGGTTTTGGTTAGCGATACCGGCGTGGGTATTAGCGAAGAAACAATGGGCAAGCTCTTCAAGATCGAGGAAAAGGTTATTTCGTCGCCGGGTACCCGCAATGAGGAAGGATCCGGCTTGGGGCTGATACTTTGCCGAGAGTTCGTTCAAAAAAATGGCGGTCAGATTGGCGTGGAAAGCAAGCTCGGTGCCGGGAGCACTTTTTGGTTTACCCTGCCGCTCGGCCAAAAGCAGGAAATTTCGCTGTTTGACTCGTCAGATAGGTTGAAGATTGTCTTGGGACTGAAAGTGCTGTTGGTCGAGGATGACGAGCTTCATCAGCAAACGAGCAGCAAAGTGCTCCGCGATCTCGGCTTAGTCTACCAACTCGTCGACAATGGACTTAAGGCTGTGGAGCTTGCCAAAGAAGAGAAGTTTGATCTCATCCTGATGGACATAAATCTGCCCGGACTGAACGGAATTCAAGCAAGCCGGCGAATCTGGGCCGGTGCGGCGGAGAAGCCGTGGATTATCATATTATCTTCGTATTCGAGATTTGAGTTGGATGAGATGGCCAAAGACCTCCGTTTTCAGGGATATTTGAATAAACCTCTGTCGCGGACCGCTTTGCTGCAGACCCTGACACCTCTTCTTAACCGGGAACAATAATCCGAAGCTGGTTGCTTTTAATGATGACGAGCGCAGGCAGTTCTGGAGAAATTCCGTTAAGTCAAAAAATGGCGGGCGGCTTAGTCATCTCTTGCTCAAGGATATTTGTCCACAGACTTGCAATATTTAGACGTTTACGGGAGAATCTCTGGCCTGTTCTCATTTAACCCGTTTTATCGTGGTTGTCCTTCGCGGGGTTAAACCGCCGCGCCGGCAATCGGCTTTAGCTAGACAGCGCGGTAATTTAGCTGACTTTCAGCGGTTCGAGAGGGTTATGGAGAAAAAAGTCCTTTTCATACGTTGCTGGCGTATCGCGCAAACCCTGTTTGCCCTGCTCATGCTAGGTGCATGCGCGGGAGACCCTGATTCACGGGATGTATCGAAACTTACACTGTCAGCGGCAAGTTCTTCCGCGGAACTCGGACAGTTCCCGGTATGCACAGTGAGTGGCAGGTGTTGGCGCTGTACGCGCGAAATCTGCATAGAGGAACCTTGCCCTCTAAGCGGCGAGGTCGACGCCTGCGGTATGGATTCGGACACGGGGGGATTAAGCGATATGCTGGAAGCGGAGCTTAATTTTCGCATCGATGACGGCGAGCTCCTCGGGCAGTTTTTCGACCCGCTGAGCAAAGAAGATGACGATGAGGGGAATGAACTACTGACGCGCGCAAGCGTTGATGCCGAAGCCGAGT
>JAKPSH010000128.1 GCA_029555385.1 Pseudomonadota bacterium | reverse complement strand
AGCAGCCAGAAGCTGCCGCCACTGCTCTTCGCTTCGCCTGATATTTCGCCGTTTCGCCATGATTGACTCGCCTCCAAGAAAGGAAGCGACTTAATCAGGTTCCGGCATGGCGAGAAAGGACGCCGCAGGTTGGACGCTTACTAGAAGACGAAGAGCATCCCAGCAAGATGTCATTAACGATGGAAACGATGGAGTCGTACCTCTCCTACTTGGAATAACGGGGGAGACAGGAAGCGTTCGTTCCCAAAAATCCTTTCCGTGAAATTGTTACTTACTGTTGTTTTAGCAACCACGCCGCAGGTTGGACGCTTACTTTTGATTCTGGCGTAGTGAAACAATAGACACTACCAAACTATTCGTTCTTGCTTTTTTTTCCTCCGGCGTTACCTTGTTTAACCCCAGATCCGGAGCATTCTGAACACTCTTCAATTCCAACCGGCCATGTAACTAGTCTTAACAGTAGATACATGGCTGCAATAAAAACAAACGTATCTCCCAGGGACCCTAAACCGAATGCACTTGACAATGCGAACAGGCCGAGGAGACAAACGAGTGTAAGCATCAGCTGCTTAATCGCCGGTAGAATGGACACAGATTTGGTTCCGCTTCCCCCGCATGTGGGGCAAAAGACTTCTCCGCGACCTTTAATTCTTTCCCTCCTCAGAAAATTATAGACAAGACAGACCAGAAATATCGTAACCCAATACAGGCCTCTTCCCTGATTTGCACTAAGTTCGAGCTGATGTCTGACCACTATCATTAACGCTAGAAGCCCTACCACTGCTACGACTTCCGAAACTCTTATTCCTGTGCTTGTCTTTGCCATTTTGATCTTCCCCGCATTTGGTGGACACGGTCTTCTCTAAGCGGCAGCCTCCAAGAGTTCAAACTCAATGGGGCTGCGGTATCCGATCGAGGAATGCAATCGATCGGAGTTGTAAAACCTTTCGATGTAATCTGCAATACTGAGTCGCGCTTCTTGTCTGGTTCGATAGCGAAAGCGGTGAACACGCTCAACTTTTAGCGAGTGATAAAAGCTTTCGGCAACCGCATTGTCATAAGCGTTGCCTTTGCGACTCATGCTCGGCGTTGCCTTAAGGTCGCTGAGCGCTGTTTGGAACTCCGCACTGGCATATTGGATTCCACGGTCAGAGTGATAAACCACGTCAGTTGGATTTCCTCGGCGAAAGGCTGCCATGCGCAGCGCGCGGCAGACCAGCACAGCATGGAGCGAACTTCCGGTCGCCCAACCGACAACCCGACGTGAAAATAGATCGATGATCACTGCCAAATTCAGCCACCCTTCACCTGTGGGAATATAGGTGATATCTCCAACCCATTTTTCATTCGGCTTGCTGGCACTGAAATCTTGCTCCAGCAGATTCTCTGCGACCGGCAGAGAGTGTGTGGAATTTGTCGTCTGCGGGCGATACTTCTTCCGATGCACGGAAATAAGCCGTTCCGCACGCATCAAGCGTTCGATTCGTTTCCGGTTGCATACGATCCCCTGCTTCCTCAGCGCCTGATGAATCCGCGGACTGCCGTAGGTCTGCTGACTTCGCTCAAACACCGCTCGAATATCAACCACCAGCGCTCGATTACTCTGCGCACGAGCCGACTCCCCGCGGTCCTTCCACGCATAATAGCCGGAACGGCTTATTTCTAGAATCTCGCAGAGCATCGTTACCGGGAACTCAGATTCGTTGGCTTTCACAAAATCAAATTTCATATCAATGTCTTGGCAAAATACGCCGCGGCTTTTTTTAAAATCTCACGTTCCAGCTTGAGCTGGTTATTCTCTTTACGCAGGTTACGCAGCTCCTCGCGCTCGCTTACCGTCAGCGGTGCTTCTTGCGGATTCTTACTCCGCCAAGCTGCAACCCATTTTTCGAGCGTGCTCTGCCCGAGACCTAGGTCTCGGGCAGCCTGGGACAGAGGCGCGCCTCCCTCAATCACCAACTTCACTGCCTCTAGCTTGTACTCTTCACTGAACTTTCTCTTCGGCATGTACTCCTCCCTTCGTCTTCGTTTTACCCCACTCCGGGTGTCCACAAAAACGGGGGAGGTTCATATCGCCTCTGTTGCTCGAGGAGGTCCAGAATAAGCCGCGAAAGATGCACGCGGTGCGCTCTGCGGTTTTTGGTCCGTTCGGCGGGAATCGTCCAGATGTTGCCGTCTATTTCCTCCCAACGCATCCTTGTGACCTCCCGTAGCCGCTGCGCGGTGAGAAGCAGAATCTTGAGCAGGTTGCGCATGAGCAAGTCAGCGTCGTCGTCGAGAGTCTTGAATAATAACACGATCTCATCCTCGGAAAGGTAGCGGCTGCGGCTCGGCTCCGGGAGCTTTCTTGGCAAGCCCTGACACGGATTGACACAAACAACTTCACCGCTGGAGGACAAAACTGAAAAGCGTGTGAAGTAGCGAACGGCTCCGATTTGCCTGGCACGCGGCCTTTCGCTTTATCCGGATTGGATCCGATGACCCGACTGAAGGTGAGGAAGAAACTAGCGAGGTATCAGGAGGACCCCTTAAACTCGCGCACAAGCGCCCAATAGCCCAAAGCATTCCAATGGCTCGCCATGAGCGAGCCGCCGAAAGGCGGCGAGTCGAATGGAGCGGGCGAACGGATTCGAACCGTCGACCTCCTGCTTGGCAAGCAGGCATTCTAGCCCCTGAACTACGCCCGCATGAGAAAATTAGAAGGCCTGTTGCGCGAGCTGCGAAACAGGCAGAGCAGTTCTACGTTAATGCTGCTGAAACTGTCAATCAGCTTTGCTCAAAGACAACACATCAGCCAAAAACTAGACAATTTTGGTGAGTCAAAGCTGGTATACGCTTAACTCAAGCCCTTAACAGCATCATGGATACGCTCAAGGCCCTTTCTCAAGGATTTTTCATCCAACGCGAAACTCATCCGAAACGCATCGGGAGCGCCAAACGCTTCTCCGGGCACAGTCGCCACATCAAATTCCTCGAGCAAATAGGTCGAGAAATCATCACCGCAAGTTATCTTCGTTCCGTTGCGTCCTTTCTTGCCGAAGAGCTTCTTTATTACCGGAAAAGCATAGAAGGCCCCTTTAGGCTTCGGGGTTAATTCAATTTCCGGGATCTCGGCAAAAGCCTGACACACTATCTCGAGCCGCTTGGCGAACTCTCCTTGCATCATCTTAGGGAATGCGCAGTTGTCGCTGTAGGCACGTGCCGCAGCATACTGGGCAATCGAACAAACATTGCTGGTGAACTGACTCTGGTGATCCGTAATCGCTGAGATAATCCGTTTGGGCCCATACGCATAACCCACACGCCAACCAGTCATTGAGTATGTCTTGCTGAAGGCATTAACGAGCAGTGAATTATCCCGAAGGTCAGGACACGCCGTGAGAAAGGACTCGTTAGTAAAGCCGTCATACGTGAAGTACTCGTACACCTCATCAGAGACCACCACGATCTGTTCATAATTCGGCAGCGTCATCAACGCCTGCCCCAGAGCGTTGAGCTGCGCCCCGCTGTAACACGCGCCCGTTGGATTGGACGGTGAATTGAGAAAAACCATTTTCGTCCTCGAACTGCACGCGCGAAGCAAAGCCTCCGGGCTCATCAGATAACCCTGCTCGGGAGTCGTCTCAACAAAACGGGCTACGCCACCCGCGAGCTCGGCCATATCGGGATAACTTGTCCAATACGGCGAAGGTATAACCACTTCATCCCCGGCATTGAGCAGCACAGCACAAGCCGCGGCAAGGGCCTGTTTTCCACCGTTCGTCACCACAACTTGCTCTGGTTTTGCGTCAATCTCCTGCTCCCGCTTAATTTTTGCGCAAATCGCCTCACGTAGAGCCGGAATCCCGCCCACGGGGGTGTATTTTGTAAATCCTTTATTCAAAGCCTCAAGCGCCGCGTCTTTTACGTGCTGCGGGGTGTCTAAATCAGGCTCTCCCGCAGTAAACGGGATGACATCCCGCCCCTGAGCTTTCAGCTCCCGCGCCCGGGCAGTCGCCGCTAATGTCGGGGAAGGTTTAAGCCGCAGCAGTCGTTCACTGAGAGTGACCATAGCCGTTAATTCCTCAATTATTGCTGTGTTTGCAGTTGGCCCGCTAAACTGGAGATTACGACTATAAAGTTAATGCAAAGTCAACCTATTTAACGGGGGCTCGCGCAAAGAAAAATGTTCTGCTACCTTTTTTCTAATCCGCTGCGCAAGCGCAGTAATGTTTCCCGCGCGAATAAACATAGAAATACTTGAAAGTGTTGAATCAGTTTCAGAACTCAAAACGCATCGACTGCCATTTTCATATTCTCGGCGACGGTTCCTCAGGGAGCGGCTGTTGGATCCGGCTTTCCACCCTGCGCAAGCTCAAAGCACGTTATATGGTTTCGCAAATGCAGCTTCCGCAGAGCGTTCTCGCCGGGGGCCTTGACCAGCTTTATGCCGCTCGTGCAAGAGAAATGATTGCTTCGTCATCCCTCGACGCAGCAATGATCCTCGCACACGAAGAACCATACGATGACAGCGGCAGGCGCATCACGGGCGTCAATTCTTTCTACACACCGAATGATTATGTGCTGACACTTGCGAAAAATACTCCTGAGTTTATACCGGCTGTTTCCATTCACCCGGCGCGCCGTGATGCCCTGGAGGAACTCGATCGCAGCATCGCCCTGGGCGCCCTGATGATGAAATGCCTGCCTAACTGCCAGAACATCAACTGCAGCGACCCTCGCTTTACTCCCTTTTGGCAAAAAATGGCCGACAGCGGCACGATATTGCTCGCCCATACTGGGGGTGAACTGAGCATACCCGTGCTCAAGCCGGAATATGCCAACCCCGAGATTCTCCGCCTGCCGCTTGAATGCGGTGTGACCGTCATTGCCGCCCATGCCGCCACGAACAGCTTCCTTGACCCTAATTATCTCGAAACCTTTGCGGCCATGCTCAAACGCCACCCGAACCTCTATGG
The DNA here is from genome assembly GCA_029555385.1 of Pseudomonadota bacterium. Classification (GTDB taxonomy): domain Bacteria; phylum Bdellovibrionota_C; class UBA2361; order SZUA-149; family SZUA-149; genus JAKPSH01. The sequence goes on along the minus strand of JAKPSH010000128.1, from coordinate 15,243 downwards.
TGATATCAGCGCTTTGAACACGCCATTTCGCTCCCGGCATTTTCGCCGCTGTCTGGATAGCGAGGTCATGCCGCGCTTAGTTTACGGCAGCGATATTCCCATCCCGGTTTCCGGCTTATGGGCGGCGCTGCGCGGCTTGATCTCTTGGCGCGCATACCGTGAAATTGAAAAGAACACCAACCTGCTTGAGCGTGACTGCCTGATCAAACGGGCAATGGGTTTCCCAGAAGATGTCTTTATCCGGCTCAGCACAATGCTCCGCACTAACGACGCTGGAACTAGTCAATAATGGCCGCCAAAGAAAACGCAACGATCGTCTTGCTCTTTCACTCGATTCATAATGTGCTTGCCGCCGAGCGAGTGTTCAAGCAGAATAAGGTGCGCCATGAAATCGTGCCCGTGCCGCGCGCGCTGTCTAGCGACTGCCAGATGGCGCTAAAGTTCATGAGTAAGGATTTCGAACTTGTGTCAAAGTGGCTGCACGATTCTCGTGTCCATACAATGGCAATTTACGAGGATCGAAACGGCCAGTATACAAAGCTCTCACTACCACTGCGCTTTTAAGCATGGAAAATAGAATTTATCTAGATCACGCCGCGACAAGCTGGCCCAAGCCTCCGGAACTAAGCGCGAGCTTTGCTGCGGCATGCGTGAATCTTACAGCAAATTCCGGACGCAGCGGCTACCGTGAGTCCGTCGAATCAGCGCGGGTCATTTTCGACGCGCGCGAAGCATTGTGCGCGATACTTGGCGTTGCTGATTCGGAGAATATAATTTTTACCCGCGGCTGCACCGAGGGACTGAATCTTATTTTGCGCGGCCTGCTCAAACCAGGCGATCGTGTGGGCGTTTCCCCACTAGAGCACAATTCCGTCATGCGCCCTTTACGCAGGCTCGTTCAAGAAAGGAATATCATCGCGGAAACTCTCCCTGCCGGCTTAGATGGCCAGCTTGATTTCGGCCTTTGCCGCAAGATTGTCCAAGAACGCCGGTTCAATCTCATCTGTGTTGCGCATGCTTCCAACGTAAACGGCGTAATCCAGGACCTGACAGCGCTCCGCGCAGTGTTTGCTGAAGTCCCCCTGCTCGTGGACGCCGCGCAGACTGCCGGCGTCTTGCCGCTAAATATTGAACAAGAGGAAATCGATTTCCTTTGCTGCTCCGCCCATAAGGGCCTGCTGGGGCCTACGGGAGTGGGCATAGCGTACTTGTCTCCCCTTTACGAGCTTGCCCCGCTCTACGACGGCGGCACAGGTTCGCATTCCGAATCGTATGAACAGCCGTTATTTCGTCCAGATCGCTACGAATCCGGTACAATGAACATCCACGGCATCGCCGCTTTTCAGGGCGTCCTGTCCGGCTTTGCCGAGCGCGGTCTGCTCGGGGAGAAGACTTTGCGCTTGACCCAAACTTTGATCGAAGAGCTGAGCAAGCTGCAAGGAGTGCGGGTATTTTCACCAAAGAACGCCCCGGCGCTTTGCGTTTCTTTTAACATCAACGGGCTGCGTCCTGAAGAAACGGCGCTGCGCCTTGAACAAGACCATGGTATTCTCTGCCGCCCCGGGCTGCACTGCTCTCCGGCAGCGCATCATCATCTCGGCACACTTCCCGACGGGACAGTTCGCCTTGCGCCGGGATGGGGCACTACGGATGAACAGATTGAAACTGCGCTGCGCGCAGTTTCAACAATTGCAAAAGAGGCTAAACACTAATGGCTGAAGATCTGCGTCTGACACAACTTGCATCAGCGGCCGGTTGAGCGGCCAAACTAGGTCCGTGCGACCTGGAGCGCATTTTGGCGACTCTTGCTCCCGTGGTCGATCCGCGCTTGCTCGTCAGCCAGCGCACGTTTGACGATGCCGCGGTAGTTCAGCTTCGTGATGATTTAGCGATTTGCTTCACCGCTGACTTCATTACACCTGTTGTCGATGACCCAGCTGATTGGGGGGCCATTGCCGCCGCCAATTCGCTCTCCGACATCTTTGCCATGGGCGGCTCGCCTCTTTGCGCGCTTAACTTGGTCTGCTGGCCGAAGAAGGTCCCGGAATCAGTTCTGTCGCAAGTACTAAATGGCGCTAATCACGTGCTACTGGAAGCCGGGTGCATGCTTGTCGGCGGGCACACCGTTGAAGATAAAGAGCCAAAATACGGCATGGCCGTAGTGGGCACGATTCACCCGCAAAATATTCACCGCAATACCGGCGCCCGCCCCGGCGATCAACTTTACCTCACTAAATCATTAGGCACGGGCATTATCTCCACGGCCATTAAGGCCGGGCTCGCCTCAGACGCGGAAATTGCTGCCGGCACAGAATCAATGAAAGAATTGAATGCCCGCGCTGCTCAAGCCGCAGCGTCCGCGGGAGCAACAGCGATGACCGACGTCACCGGTTTCGGCCTTTTCGGCCACCTCGCGGAGATGCTGGGCCGGGAGCGCTCAACTGGGGCATCGATATCTGCCAGTGCTTTGCCTATCCTCCCTGGCGCACTCGAACACGGCCGCTCCGGCTTCTATCCTGGCGGCGCGATGCGCAACCGCGATGCGTTTCAATCGCTCGTACAAATTGCAGGACCTGTTGACGAGGACATTGTCATGATTGGTTACGATCCTCAGACATCAGGCGGACTGCTTTGTGCAATTCCACAAGAAAACGCCGCGCTCTTTCTCGGCTCAGCAGCCGCCGGCGGGGTTTTCGCCGCGCACATCGGTGAATTCACGGCGAGCGGCATAATAAAGCTCACGACTTAAACCGTCTCGAGGTTATCAACGTATCATACAGTCCACTCAGAAACCCGAAGAATCCGCCGCGTTCCGGGGTTCTCGTCTTTTCGACTGTTTTACTCAAACACTGCTGGAGTAGCGGCGCAGCCGCGATTAATGTGCTTTTCCGTTTTCGCACAGGCGCTTCGTGCGCAGGTTTTTCATAAGCGGACGAGCTGCCGGCAGGCCGCTTAGCAGGATACGTGATTTGCTCAAAGGCGTCTTTCTCTGGACTGCGGCAATTATCTCGCAGGTTCCGGCGCAGGTCGCTCAACGCACCATCATTAACGATTCTCTCCTGTATCCTCGCCGTCTGCGCAGACTTCGGCTTTTCAGGAAGCAAGACCTGGGCGAGTCCAACGGATAGACGGATGCGATCGTCGCGCATAAACGCGAATGATTCCTAAAGTACTGTCCATTGCAGAATTCCTGAACCATTTTAATTATACAAATTTAATGTAAACGTGTGCGGAAAGTAATAAGGCGTAGATCCGTTGACGAACGAGTGTTCGGGAGAAACTTCCCCCGCACCCTTCCGATCTTCCGTATTTGCGACCGATACCCTTCGTGCTGTTCGCACCTTTAGTGGTGAGATTAAGACAAGCACGACGGGCACGAGTCCGGCTTGCACCTGAGTGAACGCTGAAGTCGCGCATGTGCGGTGGAGAGTTTGACGCTGCCGTGCGCTGAAGGCACGCACAACCAAGGCAATATTTATTCGCTTATTTTCGGGCTAAAGCGAGAACTTTTCGCCGAGGTAATACTTACGGGCCGCATCCGATGCGGAAATTTCTTCCGGTGTGCCGGATTCGATTACTTTGCCGTCACTGAGAATGTAAGCCCGGCCGCAAATATTCAGCGTCTCACGCACGTTATGATCGGTAATCAACACACCGATGCCCCGCTGCTTAAGTCCGAACACTAATTGCTGCAGGTCGCCGACAACAATCGGATCAATCCCGGCAAAAGGCTCATCAAGCAGCATAAAGCTCGGCGAGCAGGCAAGCGCCCGGGCAATTTCCACCCGTCTCCGCTCACCGCCGGAAAGCGAATACGCTTTAGCATCGGCCACTTTGCCCAAATCCAGTTCCTCAATCAGAGCAGCCAGCCGCTTTTTTTGTTTACTGCGATCGGCGCGGTATTCCGGAAGAATTTCGAGAACCGCGAGGATGTTTTGCTTTACCGTCAACTTGCGGAAGACCGACGGTTCCTGCGGCAGGTAGGCAATGCCGCGCCGTGCACGCTGGTACATCGGCTCGCCAGTAACATCATTCCCGGCAATCGTAATCTTCCCGCCATCAGGCCGGATCAAGCCGACCACCATGTAAAAAGTTGTGGTTTTACCCGCGCCGTTCGGCCCCAGCAAACCGACGATCTCACCGCATTGCACGTTGAGATCCACCTCATTTACCACCCGGCGCTGACTGTAAATCTTAACCAACCCTTGGCAAACTAACTCGGACACGCTTGCTCCTATCTTTGCCGCAGCTACAACGCACCGCTCTGTGCCGCTTTTTCTTCCTCAGTCTTCAAAAGCTTGTCCTTTCCCGGCAAGGAGCCTGTTCCTTCCGTCTGGATAACTTTTACGCGCACATTTCCCTCGGCCTCGCTGCGATCTTCATCGACATAAACTGTAATTTTGTCGGCAGAAAGCACGTTGCCCTTGCGCGCCAGTTCCGGGCCTTCCGTCAGTTCAATTTTCGCTTGAGCAATGGCATATACAGCGCGGTTTGCACTGGCCCGCATTTCCTCACCGCGTGTAAGCACGACATTATCTTCCGCCACTACCTGCTGCAGCTCGTTTTTATCGTCATATTTGCCTACGACCCTGTCGGCAGTTATTGTCACGTCACCCCGGACAATCTCAACTTTGCCTTTATAGGTAAACACCCGCTCCTTAGTATCAAGGCTGAGCGATTCGGACTTGATGAAAACCGGAATGCCTCCGCGGCCTGGTCCTGCAATAATCTCGCGGATATTGCCGCCTTTGGCGCCGTTCTTGGCCGGAAGGTCCGCCGTTTTCGGTTTCGTTGACTCGTCTTGCGGCGCCGGCTGCGCACAGACAGCGCTAACCAGGAGGAACTGCGCCAAAGTGAACACACCCGCAAAAAAGACGCCTCCCCGCCACTTGGTCCACGCACCGGGTCTCTCCACGCAACTTGCTCTATCTCTTGAGCTGATCAAACGTTGTTCTCCAAGCAAACGCTCATGTTTCATTCCTCGTGCGCTTCGCCGGCAACGGCAATAGCCCATCCTTTCCCAAAGATGGTGCCTTAGCTTCTGCGAGGAAACGAGAATACACATCCTGCGCCAGTTTTACCACCCCGCCCTCGACATCAAGCGTCAAACGTTTTCCGCGCACCTCATACCCTTCACCCGAAATAATCACATTCCCCGGAGCATCAATTTGGCGGCTTACCGCGTCGTATGTTGCAATATCTGCGGCTATTCTCACTCCTTCGGCAAGCGCGACCTCTATGTTCCCCTGAAGTTCGGCACGCTCAATAGACTGTTCATCGAGCAGCAGCTTAGCGGCAGCAGAACGGATTTGCACTTTGGAGCGATCCTCACGGTAGACAATAACCGAGGAATCGTTGATGTGCGCCACTTTCTCCTGCGCATAATAAAGTGCGTCCTTCGCTTGGACCTCCCAGACTGTCACCCCATTCTTCACCTCGACCCGATGGAAATCCTGCAAGTGAATGCGCGTTCCTGTATCGCCTGCCTCAGCAGCGTCCCCCGCCGCCGCCGTGAAAACAGCGCTCGAAATAACAGATCGCCGTGTCTGAGAACGGACTCCAAGCATGACGCAGAGCATCACAACGAAGGCACCGCCTAAACAGAGAAATATTCTGTCTGCGGTAAAACGAAGCCCAAGGAGCTGCACTTGGATTACCTTGTTTCAACTAATTTCCCAACGCCCAATCTGGCGCAGCGCGCGGTCAAGCCGCACGAGCCTTTCCAGCATAAGCTTCAGTGAAGAAAGCGGCACCATGTTCGGTCCATCGGAAGGCGCCCGCTCCGGGGCATCATGGCACTCCAAAAAGATAGCATCAACTCCAGCAGCCACGGCGGCCCGGGAAAGTACAGAAACATACTGCCGGTTCCCGGTTGAACAACCTCCCCCTCCGCCCATTAGCTGCACACTGTGCGTTGCGTCAAATACCACCGGACAACCCAATTCAGCCATAATGGCCAAACCGCGCATATCAACAACAAGTTCACGATAGCCAAAACACGCTCCGCGCTCGCAAAGCATTACTTGCATGTTCCCGGTTTGGCTAATCTTCTCCACCGCAAACCGCATATCTTCCGGATGCAGGAACTGCCCTTTCTTAACCATTACCGGCTTGCCTGTTTCCCCCGCGGCTTCAAGCAAGCTTGTCTGCCGGCAAAGAAAAGCCGGTATTTGCAGCAAATCTAACACTTTCCCCGCCTTGCGCGCTTGCTCTTCGTCGTGCACATCGCTCACTACCGGAACCCCGGCGGCCTCACGCACCTCAGCAAGAATAGCCAGTCCCTCGTCAATTCCCACACCTCGATATCCACGCGCCGACGTCCTATTTGCCTTGTCATAAGAAGACTTAAACACCAGCGGTACGCCAGCCTCCGCCGCGCAGGCAGCAATCTTGCGGGCCATCGCTAAAGTATGTTCGCGGCTCTCGATCACGCAGGGCCCGCAGATAAACGCCAGTCCCGCCCCGCCACCAAACGTAACCGGGGAGACACCAGAACCGACCATCACTGGCCTGCTGAGCCCATCATTCATTGTTTTGCCGGAAGCCTCCATCGGGAAACCAATAATTCCGCCATTCACCCGCAGCGTTCGGAGGACGCCTCACAGATCGCGCCCGGCTTGTATTTCTTAGGTGCGCTGCTGGAAGCACCGCTCGCGCAACGTTCATCCCGGGCGTTCAGCGCAGCACCGATAAACCCCACAAAAAGCGGATGCGGCTTAAGCGGACGTGATTGGAACTCGGGATGAAATTGAACACCGACAAACCAAGGATGCTCCGGCAACTCGACAATTTCCACAAGGAATCCGTCCGGAGAAGTCCCGGCCAGCACCAATCCGCGCTCCTCAAGCCGGTCGCGGTAAACGTTGTTAACTTCCCAACGATGACGGTGCCGCTCAGATATCATTTCAGCGCCGTAAACACGCTCGACAAGCGTTCCGGATTTGATCCGGCATGGGTAGGCGCCGAGTCGCATCGTTGCGCCCATATCCGCGACACCACGCTGCTCGGCCATCAAGTCAATCACCGGGTCGGCTGTCTCAGGAACAAACTCACTGCTTGCCGCGTCTTTCAGCCCGAGTTGACTGCGCGCAAACTCAACAACCGCCATTTGCAGCCCAAGACAGATCCCGAGAAACGGCACTTTATTTTCCCGCGCATACCGGATGGCGGAAATTTTGCCTTCACTTCCCCGTTTGCCGAATCCGCCCGGCACAAGAATCGCATCCGCCGCTTTAAGCTGCTCGCTGATGCCATGCTCTTCGATCGCTTCCGAATCAATATAAGCGATATTTACCCCGCACTCGTTTGCCGCACCGCCATGCATCAAAGCCTCATTAAGGCTTTTGTAGGACTCCCGCAGGTCGACATACTTGCCAACCATGGCTACGGTCACCAAACCCCGCGCCGGAGCTTTGATAATATCGCAAACACTCTGCCAGGAGCTTAAATTCGGCGCACCCGTCCAAATGTTGAGTTTCTCACAAATTCGCGAGTCGAGTCCTTCTTCGTGAAAAATCACCGGCAGATCGTATATATTTTTTACATCTTGCGCCATGATCACCGAGTCAATGTCAACATTGCAGAACAAAGCAATTTTTTCCCGGACTTTGCGATCGACAGCGCGATCGGAACGCAAAATAATTATATCCGGCTGAATCCCAAGACTGGTTAGTTCCTTTACGCTGTGCTGCGTCGGCTTTGTTTTAACCTCACCCGCCGCATTAATAAAAGGCAGGAGCGTCAGGTGGATATAAAGGACGTTTTCCCGGCCCACATCCGCCCGGAACTGACGGATAGCTTCGAGAAACGGCAACCCCTCGATATCACCCACCGTGCCGCCAACCTCGCCCATGCAGATATCACACCCTTCGCCAGCCTCAAGAATCCGGCGCTTAATTTCATCTGTCACGTGCGGAATAACTTGTACAGTGCCGCCCAGGTAGTCCCCACGGCGTTCATTGCGAATGACGCGATCATAGACCTGACCGGCAGTAAAGTTGTTCTTGCGCAGCATCGTTGTAGAAAGAAAACGCTCGTAATGACCAAGATCCAGATCGGTCTCCGCACCATCTTCCGTGACAAAGACCTCTCCGTGCTGAAACGGACTCATCGTTCCCGGATCAACATTGAGATAGGGATCGATCTTGCAAACGGTAACACGAAGCCCCCGGCTTTCCAGCACTGCTCCAATCGACGCCGTCGTAAGTCCCTTGCCCAAGGACGATGCCACGCCGCCTGTTACAAAAATGTATTTGGTCGGTCTCGCCTTCATTCTTACACCAAACTGCCAGGCTAATCAGTAAACACAACTTCTGCACGCAGACAACTTATCCATACTCTCCACCTTTGGCTAGGAATGATTTAAGCTTCCTGATCAACACCATAACCCAGTGAAGAGACTCAGTTATCCAAACCGCTCTTGATAAATGCGTTTGCGCCGTGTGGATGCGCTTAGTTCGCGATACAACGCGCCGCGGAAAGCAAAAACGAAGTAGCAGCAAACAAGCAGCACCATGATTACTCCAGCACTGTGCAGGAGCAACGAAAAGTCGCCGAAAAGAAGGATAAACTTTTCGAGAAAACGAAACGGATTCGTAGTCGCCGCGGCGATCCCAACCGCGAGTAAAGCCTCCGGCCGGAATAACGCAACTGGGAGAAGCAGCAGCACGAATGGCAGATACCACTCGATAAAGTTCTCCATAATAAATTCAATGCTCTCGCTGAACATATCCAGTGCGCGAGATGGATGCAGATAGATAATCTCCGGAAGCGGGTTAAAAAACACAGCAATAAGAAGATTAAAAACGGCAGCAATCCATGCCGAACCTCCCTGCGCAAAAACCAAATTAACCGCGATACTCAACAGGAAAAACGAAAAGAGAACACTCAGCACCGGCGCAAACAAACTAAAACCGCGGCTTTTTATTTCGCTAAACTCCAGCTTCTCCAAGAGCACAGCGCCGGAGACAGTAAAAAAGTATGCGCCAAGCAAAACAGCCAGCAACAGCCCGGCGGCGAATCCTCCAGCAATCGGTCCCATCAACTGCGCCGCACCACCCAGCACAGCGAATAAGGCCAGACCACCCAGATGCACAAACAGCATCCGCCAGTTCAGCAAACATCCAGCACACGCCCGCGAAGCTGCGCGCTGATAGATCTTCAGCGTGGCCATCGCGAGCAAACGGAAATCAGACATCGGCGCAGAACTCTCCATAAGCGTCAGCGCCGCCGGCGCCGTCCGCGGCGGCGGCCCTTTTTATGCCGCGACTGACCAGCCAAGCGGTCCGTCTGCCCCTCCGGACCGGAAACCGCCGCATTTAACTTTTCCTCTTCACCCAGAAGCTGCGCCAGCATGCGCAGTTCCGGAGTGAATATTCTTCGCCGCTGTTCATGCTCGGTTTCCTCGCTGCTCACCGTATACAGGCAATAACGGGCGAGGAGCAGCTGCTCCATACGCTCACGATCGCGCCGAGGCACACCAACCGCTTCAAATATGCGTGCAATCATCTTGCTCAGCGGACTTTGCTTGGCGCGCCGGCTGCGCACAGCCGAGCGTTGCCGGTTCTGGCGGGCCGAGAGCCGGAATAGGAGAGACTGCCCGGGAGTTTGCTCTTGCTCTTCACCCCCATCAGGCGCCGCCTCAGCAACTGGCGAACGCGCCCAATACTTAGCCGCCTCTCCAAAGCCGCTGCCAGCCTCAACGGTGAGAGGCAAATTGCCGATGAACAAAGCAGCAAGCACCACCGCCGTGCTTGGCTCCTCGCCGCGCTTGATGCGCTCATCGATGCGCAAAAGCACCTGTTCAAGCTGCGGCCACACTTCACTGCGCCTTGCCGTTAATTCTCGATCAAGCAACGGGAGCAAGAAAGCAAGGAGTCCTGTTTCGTGCAGCAGGCGTATCGCCTCCGCAAAGGCGCCACCGCACATATCACGGAGAAATTCTTCATGAAGCCGCGACAGCGGACAGAGTTTAATCAGGTTTTTTTGGCGGCAAATCGCATCAAGCGTGCGTGACTCAAGCAGAAAACCCAAGCGCGCAGCATGACGCACCGCTCGAATCATGCGCACTGGATCCTCTTGTATACGCACTTCGGGCTCGCCGATAATGCGAATCACCCCCTCGCGCAAATCCTTGATCCCCCCGACATAGTCAATCACGCTGAACGTGCTCAAATCGTAGAACAGTCCATTAATTGTTAAGTCGCGGCGCACGGCATCCGTTTCGGGGTCGCCAAACGTGTTATCCGCCGCTAAAGTCGGCTGCTCATCAACCGTGTCAGCGGCAACGGAGTCGCGAAAGGTAGATACCTCGATAATCTTGTTGCCTTTGAAGTAAACGTGAATGATGCGGAAGCGGCGGCCGATCGCACGGCTGTTGCGGAACAAATCGCGTACTTCCTCCGGGGAAGCATCCGTGCCAACATCGTAGTCCTTGGGCTCGCGGCCAAGCAGCAGATCCCGCACTGCTCCTCCCACAAGAAATGCCCGGTAACCGCAGCGCAAAAGACGCCGCAGCACCTTTAGTGCATCCTCATCAATATTGCGCCGGGAAATACAGTGTTCGTTGCGGGGAATGACCAGCGGGCGTCCCGGGAGCGGTGTTGATTGCGTAAGGCGTTCCGGTGCATGCGGCGCTCCGGGCCGTTCAAAGCCGCGCCGGGAACTTATCCGAGGCAACGAGCGGTTAAAATCGCTCCGGCGCCGCCTTTCGTGACGGCCAGAACGCACCGGAAAACGGTCTGCGTCTGCTCGCTCTTCTTGATTATCGTCTTCTGCTATGTCATCTGACACAGACGAACCTGAGTTGTCTGAATGTTCCAACCGAAAAACACCGCTGTTAAGAAACTAACCACATCAAAGCAAACAATTAAGGCTTGGCATCAGCCTCAGTAGAGCGGTTTGCCTTCTGCTTAAGCAGAAAAACGATGTTCACCCGCTCTAACCGCGATATCTCACAAAGCGATATCGCGACTAGGTAAGTTACGCGAAAAGGCCCATCCTTGGGCCTTTTCGCGCTGCTCCAAACTATGCCGGGGCCCCATGTGCCCCGGCACAGTGTCGCAGCGAATTCCTTCGCTACGCTCGAAATTCGGCAACGCCGTCCGGGCGTTGCGCCAGCCGCCGTTCCTGGCAAACGGGCTTGCCCCCCGGAAAATCTACAAAACTGCGGCATTTTGCACAAGCATTGGCACAATTAGTGCTGAATGACTTAGGGTACGGGTTGTTCAAGAGCACAAGCAGGAATCTGCCGCTTCCAGCGGAGGCACGCGCATAGAATAACTGAGTTGTTTCAATGTCTTACCAGGCCACGTCACTTGTTTGCCCATACCGCGCCAAAGTGCGCCGCGGAAATCATTGCATACCGCTTAGAACCATTGAGGATAGGGGTACAACGGCCCTCGAGCTAATCGTCGTCGTCATCCTCATTGCCCTTTTCTTCGCCGGGGCACTGCCGACGATTAAACAGCTCAATAACCCGCTGCGCAATGGGGCCCACGAAATGGTTGCATTTTTTAAGGAGGCTCGCGCAAAAGCAATTGCCACCACCCTTGCCTATTCCATCACCCCTGCATCCGCGACCCGCATCACGGCAGCGTTTGCCAAGAATTGCGCCGCTGCCGACTTTAGTCCCGACAGCAGTATGGCGTTGGAGCTTCCGCAAGGGGCATCGCTTTCCGCAACAAACTGGAGTGTCTGTTTCAACAGCCGCGGCTTCGCCGACTCCAGCGTTGACATTACAATGTCCGACCAAGACATGCGGACTAAAACAGTGCAGGTCTTTCTCGGAGGAGCGGTGAGGATAGAACCGTGAACAACAAAGCATTCACATTACTCGAGGTCATGATCGCGATGTTCATCTTCGCCATTGTGATCGGCGGCATGGCCCCCGTGTTCACCGCACATTTGCAGCGAAATGCCGCAGCACAAACGCGAACCGAAGCGATGCAGGCCGGACAATACGTGCTGGATCAACTTCGCATTGTGGATCCTTCGACATTGGATTCAACAGGCACCCGCGATGCTGAAGAAATCGTGATCAACGGCAGGGCCTACCAGGTTTTTGTTTCTTTTTGCATGGAGGCCGGATACTGCCCTGGCACTAACACGCGGCATATCGGCATTGAGGTAAAACGTGACAACCAGGTTCTTTTTCAAACACAGACGGTATATACTCTGCTTCGTTAGCAGATATCTGCCGGCTGCTAATTCTGCTCCCAGCCGCGGCATGACCGTGCTGGAGCTGCTTGTCGCAAGCTGTCTCGGCTTGATGATTCTTGCCATGACGATCGGCGCGACACGCGCCAATCAAGTGCTTTATGAAGTGGACCTGGCACGCACGCGTTTGAATCAAAACATGCGCAGCGCTCTGACGATTGTCGGCAGCGACATCCGTCAAGCAGGAGAACGCCTGCCCATAGCTTTTCCCGCAATTGAAATAATTGACGGTGAAGACGGCGGACCTGACGAACTGATTCTGCGGCGCAACCTTCTCGATGAGGTCCTCTTTGTCTGCGAAGACGTGCTCACCACGGATGTCTCAGATAAAATTTATCTCTCTTCCGACGATGCCGATGCTTCTCCGGCCTGCGTCTACGGCGGACAAACGGCGGCATACGCCGCGTGGGCGGCCTATCGCGCCGCCGCCGATAACGGCACCGTGCGGGCGTATATCTTCAACCTCAGCACCAAAGACGGAGAGTTTTTCAATTACACCGGCGAAGGCGACAACGGGGCAGAGATGTATATCCAGCGGCCCGCGGCCGGCTTCTCCGCCGATTTCCAGGCCAATGTCTCGGCCATTTATATTCTGGTGGAATGGCATTACCGGATCAGCTCGCTTGCTTCCCAGCAAGGAGTGCTGCAATTGATTGAAAACCAAGATACAGATCATCCGCAAAGCGTAATTTTTGGCCTTACTAATTTTCAGGTCAACGCCATTGACACCGATGATAATGTCCTGACCAGCTTTTCCGCCGCCAATAACTGGACCCTGCTTAAAGCGCTGGAATTAACAACTACCGGGGAAGATCGCTCGGGCAAACAAACCGTCAACTCTACTCTGACCGCCCGTTTCTTTCCGCGTAATATTCTCTCCAACTAGGAGGCTCTATGCGAAATCATGCCGCACTAAAACAAGCCCCAGGTTTTGCGCTGATTGCGGTGTTGATGACAATGTCTGTGCTGCTCGCGCTGCTCAGCGCGTATTCGCTGATTACGCGCTTGGAACTGGCAACGCACAAGTCGGCAGCCGACAGTTTAAACGGTTTTTATGCCGCAGAGGCCGGCCTTAACCTCCGGGCCGATGACGTGCGCCAGACATTCGTCGGCTACAACCGCCCCTCCGGCACGAGCCCCGATGAAGACGACCCGTGCGAAGGCGGCAATCAGGGCACCGGCGATTTCGCGTGCGAGTCTTTCGATCTCGGTAAACACCGCGCTCTCACTTATGTCATTGAGGAACCGGGCAATCCGGTCATCCTTACTATTCCTCCGGGGGAGCGCTACCAGAACTTGAACGCCCAGGAGTACCGCTACACGGTGACCTCGCAAGGCCTTGGCACTGCCGATCAAATTGAAGCCATTCTGGAACTGCGGTTCAAGAGCCGGCTTGTCCCCATGTTCCAATTTGCTGTTTTTTACGACAAAGACCTTGAAATTCTGCCCGGCCCGGCAATGACGCTTAATGGACCGGTTCATACCAACGGCGACCTCTACCTCAACAACGAGAATGCTTCCGGCTTAAGCATTAACGGACAAGTCACTACAGCGAAGAATCTTTACCGGGGCCGCAAAAACCAAAACGTCTGCAACTCAAATCCGGTCAAAATCAAGGATCCGCTCAACTACCGCACTCTTTTTGGCACCTGCTCCAACCGCATTCTTGTCGAAGAGGATGACATCACCAGTTGGAACGGAATGATCCAGATGCAAGTTCCTGAAGTAACGGTCCCCGAACCCGAAGAGTTTGACCCCATCCCCGGCAAAACATACTGGGATAAGTCCGACTTACGTCTCGTACTGAATCTGGACAATGCCGGCAATCCAGTGACTACTGCGGCGGCAACAGGAGTCGAGGTGCGAACGATGAACGACTCTGTGAATTCCTCCGCAACACAGAAACTTAACGATCCGGCGCTTTGTCCCGGTGCAATAGCAACCCGCTCCGTGGGAACAACAACCTCGTTTTACAACAACCGTGAAGCACGCAATATCCGCATGCTGGAAATTGATATGCAGGCGCTGCTCGACTGCATTCATACCCAAAACCTGATGGTCTATGAAGACGGAGCCTTCACCGGCACAGTCAAGCCCCTGAACGACACCACCGAAGGAGGTCTAGTATTTTACGCCACAGTAAAGGGACCGAACAGCGCAACCACGAACAGCGGTTACGGTGTCCGCGTGCGAAATGCCGGAACTCTCGCCGCAACCGCATCCGGCGCTCCCGCGATCAAAGGACTCACCATTATCAGCGATCAGGGCTTGTATACCTGGGGCAACTACAACTCCAGCAGCAAGAAACCCGCGGCGTTTCTCGTGGACAGCTATAACCTTCTTTCCTCGGCCTTTGTTGATGGCGCGGCCTGGGCGAGCCGTGTGCCGGTGAACACCACCGTTAATGCTGCTATTCTTGCCGGCACCGATATCACCGGAGGAACAGAAGGTGCAGGCGGCCAAGACGACGGCTCATACAACGGAGGGCTGGAAAACTACCCGCGTTTTCACGAAGATTGGTCCAAGAGTCCGCAAAAGACTGTCACCTATGCCGGCTCATTTGTCAGCCTCAGTGCGCCTCGTCACGTGACCGGCGCCTGGCTCTATGGCAGCCCGCAGTACACCGCCCCGGTGCGCGCATGGTCTTACGACACTTCGTTTAACAACGCAGAGAACCTGCCGCCAATAACTCCGCGCTTTGTCTATCTGCGCCAGCAATTGTTCCTGCGCGATTACGAGCAGGAATAAGCAAGTGCCTAATAAACTGCTATCGAACCGCGATATCTCATAAGGCGATATCGCGGCGAGCCCGAAAATAAGCGAATAAATTTTGCCTCGGCGGTGGTCCATTGGCTTTGCCCAGAGCGATGCTGCCGGGTGCTGAAGGTGTGGCCTTTTTTACCCGGCACAACCCTTTGCCTTCCTTCGCTGTCGCCCGCCCAGTAGTCCAGACCAATGGCGATGAATCAATGCGGGCGACGCGCTGCGGTTGGCAAAGGGTTGTGCCGGGTTTTTGATCTGTTCCGA
>JAKPSH010000102.1 GCA_029555385.1 Pseudomonadota bacterium | reverse complement strand
ACGATGGCGCAGAGCAATACGGAAATCTGCACCGTGACTTAATGCTTTCGGCGGAAGCTGCGATTGACTGGCTCTGCCTTGCCCAAGACAACTCGGCAAGTGCAGATGGCGGCGTGAGCCGAGATTTCAGCCCGATTAAAGGTTGGGAGACTTCCTACCCGGAGACAACGGGTTATATAATTCCAACTCTGATCAGCTACGCAAAACTCACCAAACGCACCGAATTATTGCACCGGTCACGCGTCATGCTTGACTGGCTGGTCTCGATACAGTTCCCTGGCGGGGGGTTTCAAGGGGGCCGCATCGACTCATCGCCGCTGGTTCCCGTAAGCTTTAACACCGGGCAGATCCTTCTTGGGCTTGCCGCAGGAATGCGTGAATTCGGCAGCGACTACCGGGGGCCGCTAGTTCGTGCCGCAAATTGGCTTGTATCAACACAAGATGCGAATGGATGCTGGCGCAGGTTCCCCACTCCGTTCGCGTGTCCGGGAGTCAAAACTTACGAAACGCATACCGCCTGGGGGCTTCTGGAAGCTGCGCGTGCCGCCAACAATACTCAGTACGCCAGGGCCGCGTTGGCCAACATAAACTGGGCGCTCAGCCTGCAGCGAGAGAATGGATGGGTGCCAAGCTGTTGTTTGGTTGACAATAAAAGGCCCCTTACTCATACGTTGGGATATTTTCTCCGCGGAGTACTGGAAGGCTTTGTGTTTTCTCGCGATCAATATTTGCTCGAAGCAGCGCTTAAGACAGGCCGCGGATTGCTCCGCAGCCAGCGCCCTGACGGCGCCCTGCCCGGCCAGCTAGACCGGAAATGGCGCTCGTGCTCTGCTTGGACCTGTCTGACGGGAAATGTTCAGATCGCACACTGCTGGCTGCTGCTCTATCAAGCAACAGGACTTCCCGAATTCCAGACCGCGGCGCACCGCGCAATTCTCTTTGTTCAACGCACAATGAAGCTTTCCGGACCGCGGGAGTCAATCGGTGCGGTTGCCGGCTCGTTCCCGTTCTCCGGCGCCTACCTCACCAATGCTTATCCAAGCTGGGCAGCAAAATTCTTTATTGATGCCGCGCTGCTTGCGCACAAACTTTACCTGCAAGACGCTTCCGGCGCACGGGAGGAAGAAAACGCAACTTTAAAAGCAGCCGCTTCTTGAGACCGGTGAATACATCCCAATACAGCTCTTGGTCAACAAGCATCGAACTGGCAGTTGCTTCCGCAAGCGCTGCTGACTACTCGCAAAACCCGTTTCTTGGTCCTGCCTACTGTATGGCGCGCATCAAGCGCAAAGATTGTCCATGCACATTTGAACTTTGCGAAAACGGAAGGTTCGTTTCCTCCTTTATCGCCTATCTTAAGCGGGGACGTATCCACCGCACACTTGAGATCCCATCGTATCCGGCTGCGCCAAGTGCCGCACTTATTGCTCCTGTATTGCTTGATTTCTGCCAAGTCAATAGAATTTCGACCGCGTTTTTGAGCACATTTGCTGCACCAATTTCTCCGCCCGATTGCTGGCCTTGCTGGAGCACTGCTGTCTCGCGCAGCGAATATATTATTCATCTGGACAAAGACCATCGTGCCTGCTTTTCCAAGCCTCATTTGCGAAATATCAACAAGGCGCAGAAAGCCGGAGTTGTGCTCGACATTGGCAGCAGCAGCGAACACTGTGCTCAGCATTTAGCACTTTGCCGCCGCGCCGCCGAGCGGCGAGTCGATGGCTCAAAACAATTGGAGCCTGTTTTGACAGCAGGTGATTTTATGCCCTTTGTTGCTGAAAAAGCGGGCATATTTGTCCGCGCGGTGCAAGGGAGCGAAGTTCTTGCTTCGGCTTTCCTGCTCTTGGCGCCTAAGGGCGCATATTATTACTCAGCCGGCGGAAGCGACGAAGGCCGCAGTTTGGGTGCGGCTCATTTTCTCATTGCGCGGTGCGCAGACTATCTCAAAGAAAGAGGCTGCGTAACGTTCAATCTTGGCGGAACGACGGCAAATCAACAAGGACTGGCGCGCTTCAAGAAAGAATTCGGCGGGCAGGAAATAGCGCTAAAACTAATCACACTGCACTTCCCGTCCCCGCTTAATTTGCTCAAGAATGGCATGCAGTCACTGGCAGAGAAAGCCTTCGGCTTTGAAATGAATTGGCGTCAACGCGAACCTTCCTCGCGCAGCTCTTTTTCGGCCGCAAGCCAATTTTCTAAGTCCCGGCCTTCCGGACAGCCCTGACGCTGCCAGATCTCTCGCGCACGCTGTGCGATTAACTCCGCAGACAACGCCGGTGCTGTTGTGCTGCCGCCCTTACCCCGCATCTCGGCAATTCTGGCTACTCGATTACGCTGAGCTTCCGACAAAGATGCCGCCGGATCCGCTGTGGACTTAAGTTCAAGATCGATTGTCCGCACTGTTTGAACGCTGCTTGCAGCAGTTGTTTTCGACGTTCCCGTCAATTTCTTTTTTAGAAACTCTAAACCAAATCCACTAAACATCTTAACTCCTCATAGCTCTATAAACCAAACCTGCCAAACATTGATAATTCTCTGACTAGGCATATACTAAAAAACGGGAGATGATGCTACCCCAAAGCTCCCTCACTGCACAGCATCACGATAACACTGCTCGCAGTAAACAAGCTCCGGCTGTGTTGGCGCAAAGCTGGTCAGCATCTTCTCGGCGCAGTGTGCACAGGAACGCACGTGGAGTATCCGGTCATTTCTGCGCGCCCGGCGCGCTAAATGCCGGCAATGAAAGCAAAGACGCGGCAGCGCAAGATTCATCTTCCGGTAGAAAAGGAGCTCCTGGCTAATCGTTCGATAATTTCTGCGGCAAGAACCGCACCGCAAAACTGCCCGGGTTATGGTATCCGGCACGGACGCAATATCCGAGGGAACTTGCGCCCAAGAGATCGTCTCTCTGCCGGTAGTGTAAGGCATATTATCCTGCCATGACAGATTGCGGCTCAGCGCTTCGGCCCGTGAAAGTGGATAATATTCATGCGCCACGCTTTCGTTGTAGCAAAATGGCGACAAATAGGCGGGGAAAAACTCTCCCCACTCGCCGGTCTTGCGCATATGCGCAATAATGCGCGGTACCAGAGCCACGTATTCGTCTTTGCTGTACTGTTTGTTCAGCACGCAGTATTCTTTGCCGCGCAGTCCAACGCAGCCGAACAAGTTGTTAGAACGATTGACGCACAAACGGCAATACATAAGATTGGAAACCCCCTCCCAACATGAGTCACAAAACAGCACGCGCTGAAAAGTATTGCCCACAAGATGATTTTCATACCCCAGCTCGCCGCCCAGGCCCCAGCCGTAGCAATCCGCACAGTCCTTGCTCTTGTGAAACCAAACGCAGTGCCGGCAGTCTTCGAGGTAAGTGCAGTCAAAACAATTGAAGCTGTTTTTGCAGTACGAAATATGATCGCCGGTGACATTTTCGTTCTGCAGACCGGCATAAGCTCGTTGCGGGGAGGTTCTTCTCAACTCGAGAATATGCGCGAGCGCCTCCTGTGAGCAGATTCCACCACTCAGGCAGCGGGCAACCAGCGCCGGATACTGCTGCGGCGCTACCGGCTGATTAAAAATGTGATACTGCTTGTTCACCAGCGAGACGCACCCGAAGCAATTGGCGCAGCTCCGGCAGTTGTAAAGATAACCAGATTCACTGCAATTCTGGCAGTACTGAGAATGCGTAAGCAAGTAGCAGCGGTAGCAGTCAATGCACTCGTAGCAAAGTTCGGAATCAAAAACGAAGAAGCAATCAACCGCGCTGCGGTTTCGCTGGATAAACGCGCAATACATGCAATCTTCGCCGAGAGTGCAGGCAACTACCTGATAACAGTTCCGGCTTTCGCTAATCAAGTTGGTATAGTCGCAGTTTTCGTTCCCGGACTTTACGTCCAGCGACATTAACGGTACAACCCGGTGCAGCTCGGCAAACTGTTCAAAAAACGGTCGTGAAAAATCAAATTCCCGTCCGTAGGCAGCGCCGTCCCACTCATCCGAATACCAGGCCTTGTGCTCATAGACGACAACAGGACTGTCCGGCGAATAGATGGAGACGATTTCCTTTGCGCTGAGAGCGCACCTACGGCGGTAATATATGCGCTCATTGCGCATGGCCAGCCGCCGCTGTTCCCGGCACCTCGGACAATGCGTTGGAGCCGGTAAATAGTGAAGCTCTGCACCAATTCGCGGCGAAATTTTCTCTAGAAAAGCAAGCTCTGCGTCATCCACATCAAACCCGGCCTGGCAGCTTGCACATTGTTTATGAATAGCCACACATCCCTCCTTCGCAGCAAGAAATGCACCATCTCTGACCGGAATAATTTACGACGATTCCGGGCAACTGTCAGATCTGTCGACGCTGCCTGTTGCGCATGCTATAATAGCTGGACTTTATTGATGTTTTCTGTTGACATATATGTCGGAGTTTAAGACATGCGTGAGCGGAAACTGCTATCAGCACTACAGGACGCAGGCCTTACCGAGAAGGAAGCCGCTGTTTATTTTGCCGCGTTGACACTGGGGCCGGCCACAGTGCTGCGCATTGCCCGCTCCTCAGGATTAAAGCGGACGACCGTTTATTCGGTTGTTGAGTCTCTGCGTCAGAAAGGCTTGATGGCCGAAGAGATTCGCGGATTTCGCAAGGTTTATACTGCTGAGCCTCCAGAGCGTCTTTCTGATCTGATCGAGGCACGAAAAACCTCTTTTTCTCTCCTTTTGCCTGAGTTTGCGGCCCTATACAAGTTTCCCGCCAG
>JAKPSH010000100.1 GCA_029555385.1 Pseudomonadota bacterium | reverse complement strand
CGCCACGATCTGCGCGCGCCCCATGCCGGGGACAAACTGATCCGGGCGAAGCGGTGTCGGCACGATCAACGGACTTGCCTCACCAAAATTGGTCTCCTTGACGAAAAACCCGTTGTCAAAGGTGCTTGACTTGAGGCCGTTAGCGTCATTGTAGGTCCAAGTGTCAATTCTACGCTGCACCGCCGCAGGCTGAACAAGCCCATTAACAACTTCCTCATCCACAAACCCTACTGTGAACATCGCCGGATTGCCGCGAGTCTCCGTAAACGCATCCTGCGCCTGAGACTTCCCTTCGAGAGATGGAACTTCATTATCCAGCGTTGGGTCTCCCGAACCATCATCACCGGAATCATCTCCGCCTCCGCCTCCACTGCATGCCATGACAAACGCTGCTGCGATCGCCATCAGCACGAACAAAAAGAGCACTCTGCGAGGTTTCAAGCTCATAACTGTCCCTCCTGTCGCGGTTATCAGTTAAGTTAATAAACGTCCCCGCACGCGAGGACATCGGGAAATCGGTTTCACGCTCTAGCCGCGATATCTCACAAGGCGACCTCGCGGCTAGCTAAATTACGTGAAAAAGCCCATCCTTGGGCCTTTTCACGCTGCTCCAAACTGTGTCGGGGACCCCACGTGCCCCGTCACAGTGTCGCAGCGCATTTCTTCGCTGCGTTCGAAACTCGGCAACGCCATCCAAGCGTTGCGCTAGCCGTAATATCCCACAGCCTCGGGCTGTGAAATATTACGGCTAGACAACACGAGCGATCGACTAATACTCCCTAACACCACCGCAGGATAATCTCAAACAACGTGGTTTTTCACTGATTTAATAAACAATGCGCGCTCTGTTTAACGCCTGGCTAACGCCAGACGAATGGCCAGGGAAATGAAAACACCGGCGGTGAGCCATGACATAAACTTACCGGCTGCGGCATTTTGCGCAAGGTAATCGCCAACGCTTCCCGAGAAATAGCCTATAATGCTGAAAATAAAGATCGCTTGCAGCATAAAGACGACTCCTAAGAAGAGCATCTCCCAAACAAAGACCGGCGAGCTGGGCGCGGCGAACTGTGGCAGAAACGCCAAAAAGAACAACGCAACTTTTGGATTCAGCACGTTCATTAGAAAACCTCTTCTAAACAACGACGCGGCACTCCATTTGGCAGAAGAGGTTTGGCTGGGGAAGAATGACGGCTCGTGTAATGTCTTATATGCCAAATAAAGCAAGTATCCGGCGCCCGCAAATTGTACTGCCTGAAACGCCAGAGCTGAGGAATAAAAAACGGCAGATAACCCGAACGCAGCACAGGCGGTGTGCACACTGATGCCGCTGCACATGCCCCAGGCGGTAATTACCGCCGCCTTCCGTCCGTGGGCAATGCCTTGGCTGATAATAAAGATGTTGTCCGGGCCCGGTGCTATTGTGAGTGCGGCTGATGCACCGAGGAAATAGATTATCACAGATGCCGTCATGATTTTTTTCTATCTCCGCCGCACCTAGGAAGCAGAGACCAATATACCGCCGAGGACAACGAGCAGCGCGCCAAGCATCAGCCGTGCAACGTTAACTTCCGCCCATTCCGAGAAAATCCAAAGCCCGATCATTACAGCAAGCAGTGTATTCATATTATAAAGGGGAACAAGCTTGGAGATCGGAGCAGCGTATTTGTTCAGCGCCAGCGCAACCAAACCTGCGCCGGCGGCCCAGCAGAAACCGCTGGCGCAAGCATAAGCGCATGAGCGCCAATTCAATGATTTGTCCGGAACAAAAAAACAGCAGACTGCGCCGACCCCACACACCGTAAGGCCAATCGCTCCGAGATAAGGGCCAATTCCGATACCAGCCTGCGTGCTGGATTTTGCGAAAACGCCAGACAGCGCGAACATCACCGCGGGTATCAGTCCCCCTAGCACGAGTCCCATTGATTGCTGCGTCATTTGTTCTTCGACCTCGTCATACAGCGCCCTGGAACGGACCAACTTCTAACTAAACGACGGCGCTAAAAAGACCTCAATAAACTGCCCTAGTTCCCCACTCCCGCCATTGCCAACCGCAAAGCCGAGCTTAGCCAGCATTTTAAGCAAATGCACATCAAAATGCGCAGCCACATACAGCATTAAAATAGTGCGGCACAATGTGCGCGGTATAAAATGTGTCGGGCTTTTTTATAAGGCGTTGGAACTACTCGGATTCAAGGATTAGGATTCGAGACACTGTGCTCTGCACGCACGTCTTGCAATTATTCGTTGCACCAGATCGCGAAGAAGCGGCCATTTAACCGGTCGAGGCACAAAATACGATGCTCCAAGACGCAAAAGCTCGTCAATGTCTCGCAGTTTCACCATAGGCGACATGATAATAATTGGCAGTTCTTTCAGCGCTGAATGCGTGCGCAGCCTCAGCGTCAATTCTCTTGCCGAGACATCCGGGAGATGCGTATCAAGAATAACGAGGGCAAAATCCGGATTGGCCAAAAGAAGCCCCTCGACCAAAATGCCGCTTGTCGCGGTAATCGGCACAAGCCCAATATTTTCGAGCTCTCTGGACAATAATTCCAAGCTCTCGGGCTCCGTGTCTGCAACAAGAACGCGTTCCATATTGCCCTCTATGACCCCTAATTAATAGGATACTCCCAGCCAGACACACATCCAATACCTGAAAAGGGCATAAAAGATTCCCCTACAACAGCGACGGTCCTACAAAAATATATTTTACGAAATCCTTGTTGACCTTTGAAAGGCAGCGCGTATAATGAATTGTGAAAACTTTCACAATGTGAGATACATCACAAAAGAGGCATGTCCGCACCTTCATACCCGGAGGCCATCCTGATCTCAGAAAGAACGATAGGTAGATTAGCCCAGTATCGGCGCATACTTACGGAGCTGGTTCGTGACAATCTCGAGACGGTTCACTCTCATCAGTTAGCACTGCGTTGCGGCGGATCAGCGGCGCAAGTAAGACGCGATCTTATGGTCATTGGAGCCGAAGGAAGTCCAAACAAAGGCTACAAGTGCGCCAAACTCCTCGCGAGTCTAGCTGAATTTCTTACGCAACCCGGCACACAAAAGGTCGCGCTTGTCGGAATCGGCAACCTCGGCCGCGCTCTGCTTTCTTATTCGCACAAACAGCAGCCAGGGCTCCTCATCGTAGCTGCCTTCGATATCGCACCCGATAAAACCAATAAGGTCATTGACGGCTGCCGGTGTTTCCACATCGACACGCTTGAATCCGTGATCAAAGAGCAAAATATCAAAGTTGCCATTATCGCCGTTCCAGGTGAAGCAGCACAGCTTGTCGCTGACAGGCTCGCCATTGCCGGCGTGCGGGGGATAGTAAACTTCGCACCGGCGCCGCTGCACCTGCCCCCATCAGTCTTTGTAGAAAACATTGATGTAACTATGTCCTTGGAGAAAGTTGTCTATTTCGCCGCTAAAGGGACGCAATCTGAGAGGAACAAAAGCGCATGATTGAAGCAAATATCCAAGAGATTCTCGAATCTCATAAAAACGCCGAGCGCGACGCTCTGATTCCAATTCTCCAGGAAGTACAGGAGAGTCTGGGATACATCTCGAAAGAAGCGGTGGTGCAGATTGGCCGGCATTTGAATCTTCCGGCAAGCAAGATTTACGGTGTGGCCACTTTCTACAATCAGTTTCGTTTTCAACCGGTCGGGCGCTATCACGTGCAGGTCTGCCGGGGAACCGCCTGCCATGTCAAGGGCTCGGCGCGAGTTCTTGAAGCCGTGCAAAATGCGCTTAAGATCGCACCGGGACAGACAACCCGGGACAAGATGTTCAGCCTGGAGGTCGTTGCCTGCATGGGAGCTTGCGGCCTCTCCCCCGTGATTTGCATAAACGGCGAGTTTTTCGCCAAAGTCAGCCCGGCAAAAGTTACGAAGATAATCGAGTCATATCGAACCGAAGGAGTGTCGAAACATGTCGCATAATGGTCAAAACGCACGAACCACCGGATGTTGGTACAACCCAGAGCACCCGTCGATTGAACTCCTTGGTGAAATTAAACAAGGACCGCTCTGCGCCGCATCGCTCAAGAGCAAGAACGAACTTGAACAGCGCCTCGGCGCCTATCGCCGCGAGAAACTCGATCGTCCGGCGATTTTTGTTGGCGTCGGCACGTGCGGCCTTGGTGCAGGCGCGGGCAAAACATTGAAAGCTATCCGCCGCTATTTGGATGAGCGAAAGATCACCGCTGACGTTGTCGAAGTTGGCTGTATCGGCATTTGCTCCGAGGAGCCGCTTGTCGATATTCAACTCCCCGGAAAGCCTCGCGTATGTTTTAAATCAGTCAGCGAAGAGCAAGTTCCGGCTTTGCTTGAAGCAGCACTGCGCGCAGAGTACCCCAAGGAAATGGTCCTCGGGCAGTTTCGCGATCGCTGTGCGCCGATCGAAAACCTGCCCTTGTTGGATGAACATCCGTTTTTCGCCGGACAAATGCGCTGGGTTCTTGCCAACTGCGGAATCATCAACCCCACGGACATTGATGAGTATATCGCTCGCGGCGGCTACTCGCAGCTCGCACGCATCCTTAAAGAGCGCACAGCCGCAGAAGTTTGCGATATCGTCGAAAAAAGCGGTCTGAGGGGCCGGGGCGGCGGCGGCTTTCCTACCGGCAAAAAATGGAAGATCGCCGCAGCCGCAAAAACCGATCCTCATTATTTGATCTGCAACGCCGATGAAGGGGATCCCGGCGCTTTTATGGACCGCGCAGTAATTGAAGGCGATACTTACCGCTTGCTTGAAGGCATGGCGATTTCCGCTTACGCCATAGGCGCGCGTAAAGCCTACGTTTATATTCGCGCCGAGTATCCGCTGGCCATCAAGCGCCTGCAGGAAGCAATGGCAAAAGCTGAGTCTTACGGCTTGCTTGGCAAAAACATTCTCGGCAGCAGCTTCAGTCTGGAAATTAAAATCAAAAAAGGGGCTGGCGCGTTCGTTTGCGGCGAGGAAACAGCGCTCATTCACAGCATTGAAGGCAAGCGCGGCATGCCGCGGCCCCGCCCCCCTTACCCGGCAGTAGAAGGGCTGTTCGGCAAATCCACCGTGATTAATAACGTCGAAACGCTAGCCAACGTCCCGGACGTAATCCGCCTCGGCAGCGAGGGATTCAGCGCTTTCGGCACAGCAAACAGCAAAGGCACCAAAGTCTTCGCCCTTTCCGGAATGGTTTCCCGCACAGGACTTGTTGAAGTTCCGATGGGCACGAGCATCCGCGAAATTGTGCAGATCATTGGCGGCGGGATGTCATCCGGGAAACGCTGTAAAGCCGTGCAAATGGGCGGCCCATCAGGCGGCTGCATTCCAGAAAAGCATCTTGACGTTCAAATCGACTACGAATCGCTTAAGGAATACGGCGCGATCATGGGCTCCGGCGGCATGGTCGTTATGGACGAGAGCACGTGCATGGTCGACCTCGCCAAGTATTTTATGGAGTTCATTCAGAGTGAAAGCTGCGGCAAGTGCATACCGTGCCGTGAAGGAACAAAGCGGCTGCTCGAGGTGCTGCAGGCGATCACCAAGGGCCGGCGCGAGGAAACTGAAATTGACACTCTGCTTCGTTTTCAGGGAGTGATGTATCTCGAACGCCTCGCAAAAAACATCAAAGAAATCAGCTTGTGCGGTTTGGGACAAACTGCGCCCAATCCGGTGCTCAGCACCCTGCGCTGGTTTAGGGACGAATACGAGGCGCACATCTTCGAGCGGGACTGCCCGGCCGGAGCTTGCCGCTCGCTTACCGGAGCACCTTGCCAAAACACCTGCCCCGCAGGAACTGAAGTGTGGCGCTATGTGGCTAATATCGCCAAAGAAGAATTCCAGGAGGCCTACCGCATCATCAGGATGTCTAATCCCCTGCCTTCGATTTGCGCCAGAGTTTGTCATCATCCCTGCGAGACAAACTGCCGCTGCGGGTCAACCGGGGGCGAACCGATTGCGGTTCGTGTGCTGAAACGCTACGTCGTAGACAACGTCGATCCGCGCACTTACAAGGTGGACGTGAAGAAAGCCGCACCCGATGCACCTCATATCGCGATTGTCGGCGCCGGTCCGTCGGGCCTGACGGCGATGCATTGGCTTTCGATCATGGGTTACCCGGTAACGGTCTTCGAAAAAGAAAGCGTGCCCGGTGGCATGGCTATCGGTGCAATTCCGGCATACCGGCTGCCGCGCGACTTGTTGAACCGTGAAATCGAGACTCTATGCAATCGAAACACTAAGATTCGATACCGCGAAACCTTGGGCAAAGATTTTACGATCGACAGCTTGTTCGCCGAGGGCTACAAAGCGGTCTATGTGGCGATCGGCGCGCATTTAAGCCAAAATCTCGGCCTCGACGGAGAGGATGCGGAAGGGGTTTATCCGGGAATTAAATTCCTTAACGACTTCAATCTGCGCGAACAGCAGTATGCCAAGGGCGATGTCGGCATTATCGGGGGCGGCAACTCGGCGATAGACGCAGCGCGGGTTGCGCTTCGTCAAAAGCCGGTGAAAAGCGTTACCGTGTTTTACCGCCGCACCGAAGAAGAAATGCCGGCCTATCGTGAAGAAATTGCCGCAGCTATCGCCGAGGGGGTGAAGATCGTCCAGCTTGTCGCGCCTGTAAAAATTCTCCGTAAAGATGGCAAGCTTACCGGGATCACTCTCATCAAAAATCAGCTCGGCGAAAAAGACGCGTCCGGACGCCGCGCTCCTGAACCGCTAGCCGGCTCGGAGTACGACGCAGCGCTGGACACGCTGATTGTCGCAATCAGCGAGACCGCTGATGGAGCCGCTCTTGACGGAGTTGAACGGAGCAATAACGGACGAATTGTTGTTAATCCGCACACTCTGGAGACCAATCGCCCCGGCGTGTTCAGCGGCGGCGATGTGGTTACCGGACCAAATACAATTATTGATGCGGTAGCCGCTGGACGCACAGCAGCACGAATGATTGACCGCTATGTCCGCGGAAAAGGCCTTGACGTCTTCGAAGATAAGCCGCTTCCAGAAGTGTATATCGAACCAATTCCGTTTGACGAAGACGCCGAAGGCGATGTGGGCCGGGTCCATCCGCCCGAACTGCCGCTGCAGCTCCGCCACAAGAATTTCAAAGAAGTAGAGCGCTGTATTACGCGCGAGGACGCCGTAGCAGAGGCGAAACGCTGCCTAAGGTGCGATCTGCAGTTTACGGAAGCGTGCAAGAATTAATTAGTGTTAGAAAAGGATAGTCCGAGTCAGCTGAGGCAAGATCATGATTCAAATAGAAGTCAACGGCAAAACATTGACCGCAAAGGAAGATGACACCATATTGTCCGCCGTGCGCAAGGCAGGACTGAATATTCCCACACTCTGCCATATGGACGGCTATCCGCCGAGCGGCGCATGCCGAATCTGCGTTGTCGAGGTGGATGGCGTCAACGGCTTGGTCCCCTCCTGCTCCGCCGGCGTGCGCGACGGGATGAAGATAAAAACTCACTCGCAGCGAGCGCTGGAAGCACGAAAGACAATTGTCGAACTGCTGCTAGCCAACCACCCCGATGACTGCAATTACTGCGTGCGCAATGAGAACTGCGAACTGCAATCGCTCGCTGCTGAACTGGGGGTGCGCCGCAGGACCTATACCGGCAGGCGCGAGATGCTGCGCATCGACGCCTCCAGTCCGTCAATTGTGCGCGATCCAAACAAATGCATCTTGTGCGGACGCTGCGTTCGGGTGTGCGAAGAAGTTCAAGGCGTCGCAGCGATAGATTTCACCAAGCGCGGAAGCCGGGCGCAGATTGGCACGGCTTTTGATCAAGGGCTGAATCTCTCGTGCTGCATCAACTGCGGTCAATGCATTGTCGTATGCCCAACGGGCGCGCTTGCCGAGAATTCTCATGTCAAGTTAGTGCTTGATGCGCTAAGCAATCCGGAAAAGTTCTGCGTTGTGCAGCACGCACCGGCCATCTCAGTAACTATCGCCGAGGAGCTCGGCTGCACCGCGGGCAGCGACTACGACGGAAAAATGGTGGCCGCTTTGCGCCGCATTGGTTTTGACCGCGTCTTTGATACCAGTTTTTCTGCCGACTTGACGATCATGGAGGAAGGCTCGGAATTGATACACCGCGTCAAGAACAACGGTGTTTTGCCGATGATAACCTCGTGCTCTCCGGGTTGGATTAAGTACTTGGAAACCTTTTATCCCGAGTTCCGGCCCAACGTATCAACCTGCAAGAGTCCGCAGCAGATGCTCGGAGCGATCATCAAAAGCTACTTTGCCGAGCGCGAAGGATTGAAGCCGGATAAAGTCTTTTCAGTTTCAATTATGCCTTGCACCGCCAAAAAGTTTGAGGCGAACCGCCCCGAAATGGCACAGGACGGCATCCCGGATGTTGATGCGGTACTCACCACGCGGGAGTTAGGGCAAATTCTGCGCATGTTCGGCGTAGACATGAACACAATAGAACCTGAAGCAGCCGATACTCCGTTCGGCACGAGAAGTACAGCCGGCAAAATTTTCGGCGCTTCGGGCGGCGTCATGGAAGCCGCGGTTCGATCCGCATACTTTCTCTTGACCGGCACGGAATTGTCGAACCTGAACTTAGAAGCCGTCCGCGGACTTGAAGGAGTAAAGGAAGCGCAAGTTGAGATTAACGGCTTGAAAGTCGGAGTGGCTGTAGCAAGCGGCCTGGGCAACGCGGCAAAACTGCTGGAACAGGTCAAAGCCGGCAGAAAGGACCTGCATTTCATCGAAATCATGACTTGTCCCGGGGGATGCATTTCCGGCGGCGGACAGCCGATCAGCGCCGATACCAATGCCGTCAAGGCACGGATGAAAGCACTGTATCAGATCGACGCCTCCGAAAATTTAAGAACGTCACACACAAATCCGGATATCAAGAGGATATACGAGGAGTTCTTAGGCGAACCGCTCGGAGAAAAGAGCCATCATCTTTTGCATACGCATTACGCACAGAGAGAGGTCGTCAGATAGTGTTGCCGCAGATGCCGCAGCAAACAGAGTTTGCTTTCCTGGCGCTCTCTGGGTCAGCGGCGGCAATTGAGGAAGTTTTCAGACCCCATATAAAGGTCACAAAGATTAGGAGCTAGGATATGAGTGAAAACATAACTGTTTTGATTGTTGACGATGACCTGGACGCGCTTGAATACGAGCAAATCATTCTTGAACAAGCCGGGTACAAGGTGGCGCGAGCGGAAAGCCGCGCCGAGGCCGAGGAATGGATCGCCGGCGGGAAACCGGATATAGCACTCGTCGACCTGATGATGGAAACACCGGACGCCGGTTTCGTGCTATGCCACCATATCAAGAAAAAATATCCGGCGACACCTATTATAATGCTCACCTGCGTTGAGTCCGAAACCGGAATTGAATTTGATGCCGCTACCAGAGAGGAGCGCTCCTGGGTTAAAGCTGACGCGTTGTTGAAGAAACCGGTGCGTCAGGAGCAACTGCTTCGCGAAATGACGCGCCTGCTCAACCCGTAGGGATTAGCACCCGCTCTGCCGCGGCACTGGATCAATAAAGTTGATTCCGCGTTCATCGGAGACGCGCGCCATGGAATGTCCGGCTAATACGCCGTTTGTTGAAACGAAAAAAGAGCTTTGCCGCATGTGCTACACTTGCGTGCGCGAGTGTCCATCCAAAGCAATCCGGATTCACGAGGGACAAGCGGAAGTAATTCCAGAACGCTGCGTTGCCTGCGGAAACTGCATTAAAGTGTGCCGGCAGAATGCCAAACAGGCCGTAACGACAATATCTGAAGTCGAGCGTCTTCTGGGGGGCGAGAAGAAAACCGTTGCCTGCGTCGCGCCAAGTTTTCCCGCTGAATTTACCGAGTGCGGGGCCGAACACCTGGTCGGCATGCTGCGCAAACTGGGTTTTGACCTCGTTTGCGAAGTAAGTTTTGGCGCTGACTTAGTTGCCGATCGCTACCGGCGCCTGAGCAAGAACATGAAAAACCGCCGGTATATCGCCACCACTTGTCCGGCTGTCGTCGGTTTTATTGAGCGTTACTACCCTGAATGCGTCGATTATCTCGCTCCGATTGTGTCGCCCATGGTAGCGTTATCCCGCGCTGTGCGGGAGATTTACGGGCAGAATACGGCAGTTGTTTTTATCGGCCCGTGCATCGCCAAAAAAGTTGAGGCCCGAAGCACGCTGCTTCCCGGTGATATCGACGCGGTAATTACCTTTCGCGAACTACGCGAAATGTTGGCAACCCGTGATATTTTTCCCAGCGCAGTTCAATCCTCGAAGTTCGACCCGCCCCACCCATCGTCCGGTTCGCTGTTTCCCATCAGCCGCGGACTGCTTCAGGCTGCCGGAATCAAGGAAGACTTAATGGCAGGCCAAGTAGTGGTGACCTCCGGCAGGAGCAACTTTCCTGAAGCGCTCCGCGAGTTCTCGCAAGGAAATCTCGACGCCAACCTTTTGGAAGTCCTCTGCTGCCAAGGTTGCATCATGGGACCGGGCATGGCCACGGATGCTCCTTTGTTCCGCCGCCGCTCCAGAGTAAGCCGCTACGTACGCAGCAAGATGGCACATCTCGACTACCCGCAGTTCAAAAGTGAGATAAAACGCTTAAAGAATCTCGATTTAAGCCGCACATTTTTTCAAAACGACCAGCGCCTTTCTGTTCCGGAACGCGCCGAGTTGGCGGATATCATGACTCAGCTCGGGAAGTTCTCCCCGGAAGATGAACTAAACTGCGGTGCCTGCGGCTATGACACTTGCCTGGATCACGCAATTGCTATTTACAAAGGATTGGCCGAGACAGAAATGTGCCTGCCCTACACTATCGATCGGCTCCGGAAAACTATTGACGAGCTTGCCGTCTCAAATTCGCAGCTTGCCACCGTGCAGGAAGCACTGATGCAATCAGAAAAGCTGGCCAGCATGGGACAGCTCGCCGCCGGCATTGCCCATGAACTCAATAATCCCCTCGGTGTTGTCTTGATGTACGCGCACCTGCTGCTCGAAGGCTCACCCGAAGACTCCAGCGCGAGACAAGATGCTGAGGTAATCGCAGCACAGGCGGATCGCTGCAAAAAGATTGTTTCCGGCCTGCTGCACTTTGCGCGGCAGAACCGGGTTTTGCGCCAGCCCACAGACTTGCGTCCGGTAATCGAGCGCAGTATTCAAAGCGTGCCGCATCCGGAACACATCACCGTTGATGTGAGTTTTAGCTACAGCAATACCGTCGCGGAAGTGGACGGCGACCAGTTGATTCAAGTTTTTACTAATTTGCTTAGCAATGCATTTGCCGCTATGCCTGCGGGAGGAACCGTCGTGATTGACGCTGGCGGCGACGAACAGCGGGTGAAAATTTCAGTGCACGACACTGGTATGGGTATTCCGGCCGATATCCGCAGTAAAATTTTTGACCCATTTTTCACAACCAAACAACTGGGCGTCGGCACTGGCCTCGGTCTAGCAGTAGCCTACGGCATCATCAAGATGCATAAAGGCGACATTCGTGTGACCTCCAACGCCGATCCGGCCGGCGGCCCCACTGGAACAACGTTTTTTATCGATCTGCCAAGGAAAGAAACCGGAGAGGAAGAGGCCTGAGACATGGAAACGCTTAAGCTGCTTATTGTCGATGACGAACCTGGTATGCGCATGGGCGCGATTCGCACTCTGAAAGACTTCCGTTTCCGCGTCCGCCAAGCGGATGCCGAGGTCGCTCTACTGCTCGACCAGGCCGAAAGCGGCGAAGAGGGCCTGGAAAAAATCGCGTCCGATGCGCCGGACATACTTCTGCTGGACCATAAACTTCCGGGCATCTCCGGCATGCAGGTTCTGGAACGCTTGCCCAAAACCGGCCGCGAAATCCTGACAATAGTAATTACAGCGTATGCTTCGATAGATACGGCAATCAAGGCCACAAAAGAAGGCGCATACGATTTTCTGTCCAAGCCTTTTACGCCCTCGGAACTTAAATATGCTGTCGAGAAAGCCGCCGCCCACATTGTACTGACCAGGCGCGCCCAGCATCTGGCCGAGGAGAGAAAACGCATCCGGTTCGATTTTATTCGCGTGTTGGGGCACGAACTCAAAGCGCCTCTGAGCTCGGTAGAAAACTACGTCAGCCTGCTGCAAAACAAAACCTTGGGCAGCAACCTGGCCGATTATGAGAAAGTTGTTCAACGAAGCGCGCTGCGCCTTGAACAGATGCGCAAGCTTATCGTCGATCTGCTTGATATGACAAAAATTGAGTCCGGCAATAGGCCGCGTGAGATAACTCTTTGTGATTTGCGCGAGATTGCTGAACGGGCCATTGAAGGTGTAGAGCAGCAGGCAGCAGCCAAGCAAGTGTGTCTTGAGCTGCACGCGCCGCCTGTCCTGCCTTTTTCAGCCGACCGCAGTGATTGTGAAATGATTATTAACAACTTGGTTTCTAATGCCGTAAAATACAACAAAGATGGCGGGCGCGTAGATATTACGCTAAACCTGGACAACAGCACCGCGCGTATTACGGTAAGCGACACCGGCATCGGCATTGCGCAAGATGATACAGCAAAACTCTTCAACGAATTTGTCCGGATCAAGAACGAACATACAAGAAATATTCTCGGCAGCGGGCTTGGCTTATCTATTGTAAAGCGCCTGGTGCAGCTTTATGATGGCGAAGTCAGCGTCAACAGCGAGCCCGGGGCCGGCTCTACGTTCTCGCTCACGCTAAAGTCAGAGCCGCAGGTGCAAGCTTAGGCCACGAACCTGTTAGCCGTAATATCTCACAGCCCAAAGCTGTGCGATATTACGGCTAGCGCAACGCCCGGACGGCGTTGCCGAATTTCGAGCGCAGCGAAGAAATTCGCTGCGACACTGTGTCGGGGCACGTGGGGCCCCGACACAGTTTGGAGCAGCGCGAAAAGGCCCAAGGATGGGCCTTTTCGCGTAACTTACCTAGCCGCGATATCGCCTTGTCAGATATCGCGGCTAGCCCGCTCAGCAGTCAATTTATTGATCACCGGAGCATCGAAGATGAGACAAACAGCCAGCACGCCCGCCGTACTTCTTGTTTTGATTCTGCTTTTACCTGCCGCAAGCAGCGTTCGAGCAGACGAACCAGCCGCGGGCGGCACAGTCTTGGATCCTGTTGTCGTCACAGCCTCGAGCGAGGATTCACCCGCAAGTCAGATTCCGGGAAGCACAGCGGTGGTGCTCGAAGAGGAAATTATCGCGCGAGACCCGGTGAGCATTCCCAACCTGCTTGAAAATATTCCCGGTCTTTCTAAAACATCAGATAGTCCCTGGGGCTCCGATGTCTCCATTCGCGGCTTAAGCCGCGAAGCGGTAATTATGCTTATTGACGGCTGCCGGGTTAACACGTCGACTGACTTAAATGGGCGCTTCGGTTTGATCGACCCGGAAGAAGTAGAACGCATTGAAGTGCTGAAGGGCCCTATTTCGTCGATTTACGGCTCGGGCTCAACAGGCGGCGTCGTCAATATCATCACAAGGCGCGGCACGTTCAGCGAAACGGAAGAATTGCATAGCTCGGTCTCTTCATCTGCAGCTTCAAACCCGCAAGGTGCTCGAGGCTACGGCTATGCAAATTACAACAGTCCGCGAAGCTATGCCTACGCCAGCCAGAGCTACCGCGAATACTCCTCATACGACGACGGCTATGGCCGCGAAATGCCCAACAGCCAGTTCACCGACTACGAAACAACTGTCAAGGGCGGCTTTAGACTGACCGAACAACAAATTTCGGAAGCACAGTTCCAATATTACGAGGGCCAAGATGTTGGGCTGCCCGGCACCGGGACCGCGCCGATACCTGCCGCAGCCGATCTAACCTATCCTGCGATCAGGCGCGGGCTGGTGAATTTTAAGCATACTTATCAACCCGGTGGAGATTTGTTGAAAGAATCATCGCTTAATTTGTATTATCAATATATTGATCGCCGTTCGCGGCTTGATAATTTTCCCGAAGCTGCTCCGCTCGAGGAAATTAATCCCGCGGCAGATCACGACACGCTCGGCGCTACCTGGAATAATAAGGTGACAATGGCTGGCCATACTGTGTTGACCGGGCTCGATGTGTGGCAGCGCGAACTCAGCTCGTCACGGATCCGCTTTCTCAGAAACGGCCAGATGCTCAACGACACGCCGCTGCCTGATGCTTCTTTTCTTTCCACCGGGGCTTTTCTTGTTGATTCGTATAAAGCAACGGACCGCTTGACGCTGAGCGGCGGCGGACGTGTGGATGCGCTTCATGTGGAAAACGATCCAACGGAGGTCTTTTCCGCGGAAGAAGATGATGATTTGGCCTGGAACGCGCATGCTGGAGCCTCGCTCAAGCTGACCGACACGATCACTGCCACCGCTGTCGCGGCGCGGGGCTATCGCGCAGCCAGCCTGGAAGAACGTTATGTGTTTCTTGATCTCGGCGACGGGAGAGTCAAACTTGGCAATCCTAACCTTGACCCTGAGCGTTCTACTTTTTTTGAAACCGGCATTCATTATGTCAGCTCTGGGCTTGCGCTCAGCGTATCAGGGTTCTTCAACAGCCTCGACGATCTAATCGCCGATCAGATCGTTGATGAAGAAACTATAATCAATGCCAATATAAACCAGGCTGAAATATACGGTACCGAAACCGACGTTCGCGTGCTGCTTGCCGATCTCTGGCAGCTCTATTCCAGTTTTTCTTACGCCCGTGGACGCGACACGCTAAACAATGAAGACTTGCCAGGCATTGCACCGTTTAACGGCCTTGCCGGACTGCGTTACGACGAAGGCGACGGCTTTTGGGGTTATTCCGAACTTAAATTCTCTGCTGAACAGAACAATCCGCCTCCAGGCGTTGACTCGTCTGCCGAATGGATTCGCGTGAATATGCGCCTGGGATATGATTTTTCCGCATGGCAAACCGAGCAGACGGTATATGCCGGTATCGACAATATCTTTGACAAGGGCTATAGCGACTACTTAACAACTTCTCGCGGTTTTGTCTTTAATGAACCCGGACGCTCATTTTTAGTCGGCTACCGCACAAGATTTTAGTTTATGGCCAGAGTGTTACAGTGAGATGAAGACGCTGCGCATTGCATTCGCACTAATGTTGCTGGCAGCCTTTGTCGCTGGGGCCGTACTGAGCTTGCGCCCGTTGCGTAGCCCAGACCCCGCGAAGCGTCCCAGCATAAAACCACATTTTCTTTTTTATACAGCGCAGACGGCAACAACACCGCAACTTTCGTTTTGGGCTGCGGCGCATGCGGGAGACTTCGAAGACCTGTTCAGCTTTGATGTTGAGACATGGCGCGACTTGGATACGTTAAAAGCGCTGCTGCTCTCCGGAAAAGGCGACTTGTGGCTCGGTCATCTTGAAGGATTCGCGCTTGCGAAGAAAAACGGTGCGCCGCTGAGCTTGCTTGCCATTACTGCCTGGAAGAAATTCTATCTGCTTTCCGTTGACTCCGCGGTCAATGAATTCCTGGACTGTCCCGGACACACAGTCGCTTATACGCCGAAAGCAAGTCCAGCAATTTCGATAGCCAGAGCAATCTTGGGTCCGCAAGCGGCTGAAGTTCGTTTTATTCCACAGGAGCTGGCCGAACTGGCTCACCATCTCTCGGACGGCACTTACCACTCAGCTTTAGTGCCAGAACCCCTTGCCGCAATGCTGCTCGGCAAAATCCCGGGGCTGCGACGCGTAAGCAGCCTGGAGGAAACCTACGGCCGGACTCTGGGCCGCCCCCATCGCCTGCCGCTTGCCGGACTTGCGGTTAACACAGACACGGCAGCCCGGTATCCGGGCGCTGTGCAGGGATTGCTTCAAGCTTTGAGCAAGCAAGGAAAGCTCCTCGCCCATATTCCAGATGTTTCACTCGAACTGCTGCCGCAAAGCGTACGCAGCACCGTGGGCAGCGACGTTCTTCGTGAATCACTAAGATATGACCTGATTCACGTGGAAGAGGCTCGATCAGTAGAACAGGAGATACTTGATTATCTGCGTATTGTTGTGCCTGAAGTGTTTTCTGCGGATGGCAGATTGACTCTTGATTCTTCATTTATCTGGCACAGCGAGGGAGGAGCGTAGAAGCCATGAGGCGGATTACTTCTGCTGTTGTTCTGCTTGCCGTCTGGGCTTGCGCCGCTGCGGTGATTCATTCGCCGCTCCTGCCCTCCCCCCTTGCAGTTCTTCGGGAAGCAATGAGCTTATTTGCCGAGAGTGACTCTTACCGGCACATTGCGATTTCTTTCTTTCGCGGCATTTTAGGGCTGTCTTTGGCTTTGACAACCGGCGTTCTGCTCGGTCTGCCGTGCGGGCGGCATAAAACTATGATGGATACAATCGCACCGCTTGCTTCGGCTGTGCAAGGCTGCCCGACCATCGTTTGGATTACGCTGGTTATGGTTTGGGCCGGTGTCGGAGGAATTGTTCCGATCACTGCGGTTGTTGTGGCAGCAGCGCCGGTCATCTTTCTCAATACGGCCCAGGGAGTAGCCGCATTAGACCGCCGCTTGCTCGTGATGGCCAAGCTTTATCAAGTACCCAAACCGCGTATTATCGCCGATATTCTCCTTCCCGGAATTGCGCCCTATCTGCTTGCTGGTTTTGCCTTCGCTGTTGGGATATGCTGGAAGGTGATTTCTACCGCTGAATTCATCGGCTCCGACACCGGTATCGGCACACAAATCTACTGGGCTTATCGCAATCTCAACATTCCGCGCCTTTTTTGCTGGGCACTCCTGCTCA
The DNA here is from genome assembly GCA_029555385.1 of Pseudomonadota bacterium. Lineage (GTDB taxonomy): Bacteria > Bdellovibrionota_C > UBA2361 > SZUA-149 > SZUA-149 > JAKPSH01. The sequence continues at coordinate 7,581 of JAKPSH010000100.1, read as the reverse complement.
TTATGTTTTCATTGGTGCTTGATGCTTGGCTTATTTCTCCGCTCTCTTCTTTGGTGCGCACGCAGCGGAGCCAGCACAATGATTAAGCTTGAGTCTGTCACTTATTCCTTTGGGACAAAGACTTTGTTAAGCAGCTTCAGTTTTAGCGCTTGCGCAGGGGAAATTGTTTGTTTTTCGGGCCCCTCGGGATCGGGCAAAACAACTGCGCTGGAAATTCTTGCCGGCACTCTTCATCCCGCCTCGGGTTTGCGCAGCACAACAGCACTCCGTATCGGCTACGCGTTTCAGGATGATTGTCTGATTCCGTGGAAAAGCGCGCAAGAGAATCTGCTGTTCGTACTCGCCGGTCGCCCCAGGCGAGAACAGGCCAAAGAAACCTGCACTTACTGGCTGGCCCAGTTCCTGCTCGGCGAAGCTTCCGCCAAAAGGCCGGCTCAGCTAAGCGGCGGGATGAAACGCCGCCTGAACATCGCACGAGCATTCTGTATCGAACCGGAGCTGCTTCTTCTTGACGAACCGTTCGCCTTTCAGGATGAATCTGCTGCGTCACTTATCGCGGGACAAATATCAGCAGCAGCAGCACGCGGCGCAGCCGTGATCTATGCCGCACACGAACCTGACTTTTCCCTTTTTCCCAGCCTCCGCGCAGTTCCGATCGCGAAACTGTAAAGTATCGTTGAGAAGCCCATTAAAACAAGGCCGCAAAATGGAAGCTCAGTTGCTCGCTCACAACTGCTTCAGGCACTTAATATAAGCTTGAAGCATCTCGCGCGTGGGCTGCCAAACATGTTTTGAGCGCTGCACTGTGCCAACTTGCATTTCCCAGCGCGCCAAGTCCTCTGGAATCGAGGAAATAAGCTCCGTCAGCGGCTTCTGGCTGTTTAATTCGTAGGGATAGAGTTTCTCCACCTCTTTCGTCGCTTCGACAACAGAAAGTCCCCGTTTAGTCAGGTCGGAAAAAAGCTCACTGGCCTTTGCTGCGTCATTGATTCTTTCATTGAGCTTCTTCATCTCCAGGTCGGCAAAATGGAGCTGATGACGAACCAAGGCATCCCGGTCAAGCAGACCCTGGACTTCCAGCTTTAACGCAATCGGAAACTGTTTTCCCTCTTCTTCAATAAGTTTCTCCAACCGCGGGCGGTAATTGGTAATAAAATAGTAAAGAAAGAAAAAATGCTGCGGGTAAGCACAAAACGACTGAGGAAGAATGCGATTCAGCAACTCAATCAAGCCAGTGCGCGCGAGCCGGTAACAAGGCTGTTTGCCGCGCATGAACCGGCGTGCGAAGCCTTCGGCGACCAGTTGATCGAGGTAGCGCTGCACCTGGGTATTGTTGACTTCCAGCACCTGTCCCCCAAGTGTCATCTCGACCCAGTTAGTGAAAAGTTCAATTAGGAAGCGCACATCACGCTGACGAAATCCCTCCTTAGACACGCTGGCATGTGCCGCAATCACTGCCGCAGCCACAAACATTTCGTAGCTTTTGAAGATAGTTCCTTTTCGCACATCCCCTCCCGGCCGGGCGAATACAGATGATAGAAAACATCATACAGAAATACGCCCTGGTCAACCTCCAAAACTAATGTTAAACAGCGATTATTGCCGTTAATTTCAAACGTCCCCCCCCTTGCGGTATTTATGACCCAGAACGACCAGAGCGCCAAGAAAGCCACTGTTTTAATTGTTGAAGATCACATGGCAATGCGAAAAATTATTAAGACAGTTTTATACTCGCTCGGTGTGCGTGATGTCGTAGAAAGCGCAAACGGCATTGAAGCGCTGACCATCCTTGACGAACGCAACAAACAAGGCGCAAGAACACAGATACTCGCAGGTCAGCAGGACGAAAAAAAAGCCGTTACCCTGATAATCAGTGACTGGATCATGCCAAAGATGAACGGCTATGAGCTCCTGCAGAATATCCGCAACGACACGGCGCTGAAAGATCTGCCCTTTGTGATGTTGACTGCGGAGGACACCAAAGAACAAATCATCAAAGCACTGGAGCTAGGAATTAGCGATTATATCGTCAAACCCTTCAAAGCTGCTGTGCTCGAAAGCAAATTGCGCGCAATTCTTGGCATGCGTTGAGGGTTCGCCTGATGGTCACAGAAATGCTCGTCAAAGTTTTGGTTCTCGGCGCTTTGTTCGGCGTTGTGTGTTTTGTGTTTTTTTACTGGCTGAACCGCAAAGAAGGAGGATTGGATCGCCGCTCATATGATGAGGACTTTGATGCCGGCAAGATGGTCTCATCTTACAAATATAATCGCGTCACGGAAGATGATTTGACAGACCCCGAAAAAGAACTCAGCGCTTATAAATACCGCCGCCCCCCGCCAAAGAAGAAGAACTAACTGCGCGCCTTTTCCTGCGCCAACGCTTTGACGGCTGAAAGATCGAGCTTGCCGCTGCCGAGCAAAGGAATCGCCTCGATACGATAATAATTATCCGGCGCCGGAATCCAGAGGTTGGGCAAGCCTAGTTCCACAAGCTTTTTATTCAGCTCGCGCGGGTCGACATCTTTCGTCGAAAGCACGACAAGCTTCTCGCCGCGCTTTTCGTCAGCCACGGCAGTAACCACGTGAGCATTGTCGTGTTCGCCGAGAGCTTTGTGAATTGCCTCCTCAATACGCACATGCGGCACCATTTCACCGGCAATCTTGCTGAAACGGGACAGACGGTCCGTAATCGTCACAAAGCCGTCTTCGTCAATACGTGCGATATCTCCGGTTACGTACCATCCGTCCCTCATTACTTCCTTGGTCCTCTCCGGGTGGCCCAGATACCCGCGCATCACGTTTGCACCGCGGACGAGAAGCAGGCCTTCAGCTCCAACCGGCAAAGGAGAAAAACGGTCCGGGTCAACAATCCGCACGGCGACACCCGGAATGGGATGGCCAACCGTACCCAGCTTCTGCCCAACCTGCTGCACATTATCACGTCCAGAAGTATCTTTTCCTGAATACCCTTCGATGTTTGCAATCGCCAGCGGCGATAATTCGGTACAGCCATAACCTTCGCGCGGCACAATGCCAAACTTTTCCACGAAGGATTCAGCGATACGCTCCTTTAGCTTTTCCGCACCAGTCATAACGTAACGCAATGACTTAAACTGCTCCGGGCCGCAGCGCCGGATGTATCCTAAAAGAAAAGTCGGGGTGCTCATCAGCATTGTCGCCTGATGCTCTTCCACCAGGCGGCCCACTGCGGCAGCATCAAGGGGATTATGATGATACGCCGCCCTGAAACCGCCAAGTAGCGGAAGCCACAAAGTCCCCGTAAAGCCGAAGGAATGAAAAAACGGCAGAACCCCCGCCACACAGTCGTCCGCCTTAAACTGGTATATTTCATAAATGCTTTTGATGTTTGCGCTGATATTTGCATGCGAAAGCAACACTCCTTTAGGCTCCCCGGTACTTCCGCTCGAGAATATAACGGTAGCAATATCGTCACGGGAAAACTTACGGACAAAGAACAGCCGCTCGATGGCAAAACAAGGCAGCACTAAGGCGGCCGCCGCATAATATAGCTTGCGCGGCCAGGTAAACGTCTGCTCGAAATCCTCAAGATACAGCACATGAGGAAGCTCAGCGCCGGCAGCTTCCGCGGCAGATAAACCAAGCAGGGGGATTTTTTCCAGCACGCGCCGCGAGCTGATGATCGTCTGAATCTTGCACTGGCGCACGGCACTCGCCTGGGCATCCTTGCCGGCAGTATAGTTAAGATTAACCGGCACCTTGCCCGCTATCAACAAACCGCAATTAGCGATCACCCCCGCGGCCGACGGCGGCAGAACCACACCCGTCATATCGCCTTTGTCCGGTTGCTGCTTCATCCAATCGGCAAAGGCCAGAACTGAGGCAAGAAGACCGAGTGCACTGATCCTCTTGACGCCAGCATCGGAGACGGCTGTGCGAAATGGCGCTCGTTTGCACGACTTGATGAATCCACGGTGCAGCACCTGGAAAGCATCGCGGCGCAGTTGGAAGGCATCTGCACCCAGTTCCTGCACTGCCTGACGCACTTCATTGCTCGTCGCCTGTGCCGGCAGCGGTTTGCCAAACGTAATGGTTACAGGATATGGAAGCGTTCGCGGCCATTTCCAAAGAAAGCGCCCGCCCCGAAAGGAGAAGATGCTGCCCCAGATTTGATCCAGGTGGATGGGAATGATCGGCGCATCAAGTCCGTCCATAATCCGCTCCAGCCCCCGTCTGAACTTAAGCATCTGGCCGATGCGCGAGATGCCGCCTTCGGCAAATATTCCAACCAGTTCTCCGTCTTGAATCGCTTGCCGCGCCTCGGCCAAAGGCGCGGTTACATCTTCCCGTTTGGCGGAGCGCCCGATAGGAATCGCCCCCATAGTTCTTGCTGCGGGATTAATCAGGCGGGCTTCATAAATCGGGCGGTACATTAAGAAACGGACGTGCCGCCCAAGAGAAGCAAGGAGCAGCAGCGGATCAACAAATGACATATGATTGCACACCAGCAGCGCGCCGCCGGATGCCGGGATATTCTCGACGCCGACAACGCGCACACGATACAGCGTGTGAATCAAAATCCAGTTCATGCAGCGCACAAGCATCTGCGGCAGCACCGTGCAGATGTAAGCAGCCACAGCAACCGTCGCCATACCAAAAACAAAAAACACATTAGCCGGAGTGATGCCGAGAAGATCAAGCAGCAATCCAAGCAGGAAGGACGCACCAATCATCACAGTGAATGCCGCGAAATTAGCAGCGGCAATATAGCTTCCGCGCTTTTCTGCGGGGCTGCGCTGCTGCAGAAAAGCCTGAAGCGGCACGATGAAAAAACCGGAACTCAAACCCAACCCTAAAGTAACGATCAAGGTTAAGGTGAAATATTCATAACAGAAGGCCAACACAATACTGGTCAACGAAATTCCCGCAGCACCCATTGGCACCAGGCCGAGCTCGACCTTGCCTTCGGAAACATGACCGGCAAGCAAACTGCCCAGACCGATGCCCAGGCCAAGCACCGCAATGAGCATTCCCGCCTGCGCATCGCCCAGACCGGCCATTTGCTTGGCATAAAGCGGCAGATTAAGCTGATATAACGCGCCAAGCGCCCAAAAAAGAGAAATACCAACGACAGTCTGAAAGAGCCCGTTGTCGAGCTTAATTTCTCTGAGAAATCTAATTGCCTCAAAAGGATTTGTGCGCAAGGTCCGCACCGGATTTGCCGCCGGCGTCTTTTCGATGAAAAACGCACAAAGGGCACCAGCTATCGCAAAACCCGCCAGGCACATACCGGGCAAATAGGCGTTTTTGCCGGTGAATTCGGCAAGGAATGCTCCGAGAGTTGTACCCGCGATAATTCCGACAAGGTTCCATAATTCTAGGTAGCCGTTGGCGCGGGAGATTTGTGAATCATCGAGCAGTTCAGGCAGCAGGCCGTACTTCGCCGGGCTGAAGACCGCACCCTGCATGCCAAGCAAAAACAATACCAGCAGTAAAGCAAAAAGATCAGCCCGGACAAGAAAGAAGAAGGCAAGAAGCATCAACGCAACATCAAGCACCCGGACAAAACGCACAATTGCTGACTTGCTGAATCGATCAGCACAGGCACCGGCGAAGCCGGAGAAAAGCAGAAACGGCACGTTAAAACAAATTACCGTCAATGCGAGGTCCATGACCGACCCGCGCTGCTCGACGACAGCAGTTGCCGCCATGAGACTAATCAGCACCTTAAGCAGATTGTTGTTCAGGGAGGCAAAACTTTGCGCGGCGGTCAGGGCGCGAAAACTAAGCGGAGACGCAGACTTCATTAGAAAATAAAATTAAAGAGGGTGTTCTGCACGCGGGTGAAACTCAAAGACCCACAAGTTGTAGTCATAGCCCCCGCCGAAATCAACATAGAGCACCTCTGAGTATTTAAGCTCGATCACGATCTTCCCGTTAAAACGGTTAATCTTCAGATCGTCGGGATCGCGAATCGGAATTTGCAGTTTGCGAATCTTTTTCAACAACTCGCGGCGGATTTCGGCATCAGAAAACACCGTAGCCTTTGCCGCCTGAGACTGCATCAATCCCTCGATCTCATAATAATAATAGTAAAACGGGAAAATCTGAGACCCGGCGAATACCGCGCTGACAATGAACAATATTAAAAGCAGCCAGCCTAGGCGGCTTGCTCCGCGGCGATCGAACGCCGCTTTTGCTTTTCCTTGAACATCCTGCTTGCCGATTCGAGCATTCATTTCCGTTTCTTATGTTCGTTTGAGACCCGCCGCCAATTATCGGAAAATGCTAGCACAAACACAATTCCAGGGCTTCCTAAATTTTTCCGACAATGTTACTCATAGAAGTAGTTGGAATGGAGAGTTACTGCTGTGCCGTCGGCTCGCACAAGAATTATGCGTTTTGTAGTCCCCGGGATTTTTCTCTTTGTCCTTGGGGTAGGCAACATCCTTGTCGGCACTTTTAAGGGCAACCAATACGAGCAGGTTCTTGCCGAGTTGGCCAGCGCCGGAGAACTCCCCGCCTTGGCCGACGCTTCCCCGCTTCGCCGTATCCAGCTTGCCACACAAACAGTGAGCCGTTTGTATCAACGCCAGGACAAGGCGCGTGCAAAACTTGACTTCTATCGTCTTGTCGCGTCGGGCGGACGGGTGTTTGTTGCTTTGAGTTTTATTTTTCTCCTTATCGGCCTGGTACGCTACATAAAGGGATTGTCGCGACATGCAGCCCCTGCTGCCAATGAGAGATTTTAGCCGCTAAGCGCGCGGAACCCTAAATCACGCTTCAGTCCGGCGCTCAGCGCTTTTCTGCGGCAAGCTCCTTCGATAATCCGTGTCAGCAGTTCCGTGTACAGCACGGGCGGCTTTGACTTAACCCAAAGGTAATGAGCCATCGACCCCGGAAGTGGATTTAATTCGTTAAAATAGAGCTGGTTAGTGTCAAGGTCGAGCATAAAATCAAAACGAACCACTCCGGCACACCCAAGAATTCGGAAGGCTTCAAGTGCAAAACGAACCACCGCCGCCTTGATCTCTGGCGCTAGATCCTCGGGATCAATCACTCGCGTCAGACCGGCCATCCCCTGCACGCTTCGCCCGCTTCCTTTCTTGCCCTTGCCTTGACGCATGTACTTATCTTCATAAGTAAGTACACCAGCAGAGGCGACTGGGATTTCCACCACCGACGCCTCGGGTCCTTTATCACCTTCGAGAACAGAAACATTGATTTCCAGCAAGTTGACAACGCATGGTTCCACTATTGCTTCGTTGTCCAACTCGAATACCTTAGCCAACGCCGCATTGAGTTCCGTTTCATCCTTAGCCCGGGAAACACCAATGCTCGACCCTAGATTTCCCGGCTTTACAAACAGCGGAAATTCCTCCAAACCCTTGGTGCCATAGATCTGCGCGAGCACTTTGTTCAAACCGCTTTGCGCTGCTGCCTTGGGAACGACCGCCGCGGGAAGCACTGGTATCCCGTGCGCATGCAGCAGACATTTGCAGTGGTACTTGTTCATTGCCGCCGCAGAAGAAAGCACACCACAACCCGCGTATGGCACATCCGCAAGTTCGAACAAACCTTGGATGCAGCCGTCTTCGCCGAA
>JAKPSH010000090.1 GCA_029555385.1 Pseudomonadota bacterium | reverse complement strand
GAAGAAATTCGCTGCGACACTGTGTCGGGGCACGCGGGGCCCCCGACACAGTTTGGAGCAGCGCGAAAAGGCCCAAGGACGGGCCTTTTCGCGTAACTTACCTAGCCGCGATATCGCCTTCTGAGATATCGCGGCTAAGCGCCCGACAGCGAAGGGAGGCAAAGGGTTGTGCCGGGTACAAAAGGTCACGCCTTCCGCACCCGGCAGCATCGCTCTGGGCGAAGTCTCTGGAGTGTACAGCTAAGGCAAAATTTATTCGCTTATTTTGAGGCCAACATTATTCCGTTAGGGTTGTAGATTTGAGCCGATTTTCGCTAAACGAGAATCGTGAGCAGCGAAGTCCCCCATTTTTTGCGGCAAGCTTACTTCGGCCCCTTCGTCAGCTTTCAGCAAAAAGTGGGGGATGAGCAGAGCAGCGATATCCCGTTTAGCGAAAATCGGCCAAAGACGCAGGCCTAACGGATTATGCTAGTTGACTGCGCGCAAACTGTTCAACAAGTGCCAGCGCGGCGCAAGATGGGCATAATAGCTTCGCGGGTCAAACACCCCAGCCACATGCTGGAGAATTGACAAATACTTCGGCGTGCGATGGCTCCAATCATTTTCTGAAACCGCGGCGCGGGCGATCAGCTTGCGGCGCCGCCCTTGATCATTGATTGTCTCGATCGCCCGGCACATTACCGACTTGAGCGCTGCACTGCTGAATTCGCGGAATAAGAAGCTGTTTCCTTCGTCGCGATCAGGATTGTAGTCCGAAAGCGTAGCAGCAATGCCGCCCACATTGCGCGCAACAACGAGAGTTCCCGCAGCCAGGGCCTCAAGCTGAGTAATACCGCCCGGTTCATACCGGGACGGCATGAGGAAGATATCGCTCGCTTGAGTGACTTCCAGCGCGTCTTTGTGGGCAATAAAATCAAACACCCCGCGAATGCGTCCCGGGTACCTTGCCGTCAAATCTTCAATCACACTTCGCAGCTCGCGGGCCGCCGCATCCCCTTCGGATGCCGGGCCGCCGATGAAAAACTGCACGCGCGGAAACGCACGAAGCACCGACTCAAGAACATTAGTCCAGTCCCCTTCAGCGCAGCCGGACAAAAGCTGAATCCCCTTCTGTTCCGCCAACCGCCCAACAAGCGAAATCAACACGGCATCTTCGTCTTCGGCGAGGCCGTAACGGCGCTGGCAAACCAGTTTGGTCACCCGCTTGTACTCAGGCAGGTTCTTTATCAGACGTTTGTTATCCAAGCGCTTGCTAATTAACGGATTTAAGCCCAGCTCCTTGCGCGCCGCCTCGCCTACCTGCCAGAACAGACTGCGCAACGCCACCAAATCGACACCATTGCTGACGCCGAATAGCGCGCTTTCCGCTTGCGTAAACAATGTATGTAGCCCCTCGCCCCCTTTTCGCGTCAGCAGCTGCCGTGCATAAGGCTTGCTCACGGCAACGAGCGCCTTGCCGCTGTGCATGACGGCACCCGCGGTAAAGTTAAGCAAAAAGCCGTTTTCCGGATCGCGCATGCCGAAGAAATGCTCCCCGCCCACTCCAAGCATCGGCCATAAATCTTCGCCGAATTGATTCAGCGGGAAGCGCCCCTGATAGCCCTGCCCGCAGTTATGCATGATATGAACCGTCTCAACGCCCTGGAAGCGTGGGTCGCTCATATATTTTAAATCTGTCCGCAGCAGTACCGGGACAAGAGCCGTAGGCCAATCGTTAGTCACAATGATATGCGGCAGCACGTTGAAGGCGCGATTGCGCAGCACTTCCAACGCGCCACGGGAAAGAAAAACAGCGCGCCGGACCTGATCGTCCGCCCAACCTGGCGCATAGAGCTTCGAAGCCAGTTTCGGATGACGAAGAAAAATAATACGCACGCCTTCATTTTCCGCCATGTAAACAGAACAGCGGACATTGCGCGGAAACTGCCGGGGATTACTGGTCCCATAATGCGTGGTCCCGCCGAACGGAACCTTCACTTCACCGATACGCTTAATGGGCACAACCTTATCGACAACTTGCACTCCCCGCGCCAGCAGATCCTTGGCGCTCAAGTGCTTGTTGCCCTGAGATTCTTCATAAAGCGGCGTAATGACCGTGCACGAAACTCCGCACCGGGCTAAAGACTTGGTCAGCCCCACAATGACTTGCGCAAGTCCGCCGGCAATCGCATGAGGCCCTTCGGGTGCGACAAACACCACCTCGCCGATTCCAATATTCTTTAATACGCCGATTGTCGTTTTCAGCCGGCCTTTTCCCGGGCCTACTTTACAGCGGTCAAGCTCCATTACAGCCCGCTGATAATACTCGGAAACAAGCGAACGCAATGCCGGGCTGCTTTTGGTCACCTCAAATAAAAGCCGGCCAAGCCCGCGGCACGAGCGGCTCTTCGCTAAATGGCTGACCGCACGTACAAAGCCGTCAAAAGATGCTAGCCCCTGCAAAATGCGCCCTTTATTCTCCAGGTTCTCAATAGCATCGGTACGCGAAATATCTTCCGCAGTTAAAAATCCAACATCAGTAATTTGGAACCTGCCGTCAGTGATGCCTCCCGCTTGTGCAGCCCAGACCCTCTCCCTTGAGTTCTCAGCCTGCGCACAGCAGGTCACTCCGTATGTGCCGTTTCGCTCACACGTTAGTACCTTGCGAATAACAAACGCACCTTCGCCTTCTTCGACAATCTCCTCTGAAACAACTTCTTCATCAGTCCACCATTCAGAAGAATCACCTCCCGCCGTAGACTGCAGCCGGCCCCAATGCACAAAAAACTCGACGTGCTCAACAATTTGCCGGGATAGCAGAAAACGAAACACAACTTCCGCCCTGCCCTCGCAAACCTCAATCTCCGGCTCTGCGGTGAAACACAATGATGCTTTCAGCTCCGCGGCAACATCAAGAGGAGCCGTTCCTGCCTCTGTTGGCGCACTGGCAGGCACGGGTTCCCTTGTTTCTTCAATCTCAAGGCTGAGAAAGCCGGAAATAAGCTGCGGCTGTCTACGCTTTTGATCCGCAAAAAGTCTAAACTGCCGTTTAATCGGCACAAGCTGCCGCTGCACTACTGCCCGGCGCATGGAAGGCAGCTCCGCCGCACCATCCCGGCGCTTCTTAGCCGAGTCTCCGAATCCTTTGAGGCGCCGGCCGCGCTTGGCCTCAAAATCAGAGCCGAACACATCAAGTATTTCGGCAAAATCTGCGTCACTGCGCTCTTTGCCAGACGCGCCTAAGACGGTGAGCTTGCGCTCCAGGGACTGCCTGAGGCCGCTCAAAACATCATTATCACGGCTTTGACTAGCGCCGGATTTCGCGCTTTCACTGAGCGAATCAAGTTCGCGCAAGAAAAACTTTATAAAGTTTCCATATGTTTGGGTGCCTGGCTTGAGCACGAAATTGACTGGAACACGACCGTGGAGCAGCCCCGTTACCGTCAAACTGCCGTTTTGTGAAGAATAACATGCCAACAGATCGCTTTTGCCGCCAGCCGGACGCTCGATAACGCGAGGTTCTAAACCGGAATCAGCGGCTATCCGGGCCGTTCTCGGAAACACGTCCAGAAGATCTGTATCGGTCAAGAATAGCTTGAGCGTTACATCCTTTCCTCTGGTAACTAAGTCCATTCCCGGAACTTTCCTTAACTTCGCTAACTACCCGGAAGCATCACTCCACACCTTGATCAAGCTCTGCACATAAGTACTTCACACAGAGCATTACGCCGAGCAGTACACCGCTCGAACGCTTAGCAGCGACAACGCGTGCAGCGCCTGGAACTGCAACTTAAACCTTGGCTCCGTGCTCTTACACCGCCCCGCCGTCACCAGCTTAGCGACATACCAATAGAATATCAGTTCACCACTTTGGTTTCGGCTTTTTTCAGCCTTTCTTCATACTGCGAGCCCCAGAGCGTCCCCTTTGCCGTAGTGTAACTGCTATATTGATTTCAGACAATATGACCACCTGAAAAAAATGCCCTGAACAGAAAAAAACATAATTTCCTGTTCATGCTTCTTCCAGGAAATGCCCTTCTTGATGGCAGGCCCAAGCATTATGCGCATGAATACTCTCGTAAGCCTCTACCTCAACACGAAAACCTCGTAGTTTATTCCATGTCCGGATAAGGCAAACGGCATCTCGCAACACGTCCTCGACAAACTTTGGGTTTCCAAACTGTTGTTCAGTCACGCTTTTTTCGTCGACACGCTTCAGAAGTGGATACACCGGCGCAGAAGATACGTTTTCTAACGCGGCAATACTGTCCTCGATCCACAAGAAGTCCCAATTCTCTAGTGGGTCCAGCACGAAATCAGCCTTAATTACAGCCCTTTGACTGTGCGCCCCTTCTTCAGCAAGGGCTTTGCTGCACGGACATGAGCTTGAAATTGGAACAACAACAGCTGCTCTCGTGGACACCAACTCCCGCGCGTTTTTTCTGCTTAGGCTGCCTGCGAGCTTGCAGGTATAAGCCATTGGAGCCCGTAATCCCGTCACCGGTGCGCCTTTTTCCATAAAATACTGGAAATCAACTGATATCTGCGCCGAAGAAGCTTGAAGTGATGTAACTGCGCGCCGCAGTAGTGGAGTTAGACTCAATTCAGACAACCCGTCTCTGCTCAACTCAGCCAACAGCGACATACAGCGGGACATGTGGGTACCACGCAGCTCTTTTGCCAAAGACGATGTAAGCTGGAAGCGCCCCCAGGTATGGAAATCCCGCCGCCCAACCCGACGAATACACAACGGCATATCAACACCGGAAACTCCGACCTGCTGTAATTCAACCCCGCGAGAATCACCCGTTAACTGAATATCGGCCAATGCCGCCGGCTCTTTCATCTTTCCTGTCCTATTTTAGACACTGCCATGCACACGCCGTCTCAAATCAAACCTAGCGATCTTGCAGCAACCACAAATCGCTTTCTTGACACTGTTTCTGTGTCTCGCCTAACCTGCGCACTTCGCAAAATACCAGGGCATTGCCGTCATATTCACGAGAGAACGATGCTTCACGACATAACACCTGAAACAACCGAACTCATCAAGCAGGAAGAGGAGTGTTTGCGCATCGTCTTGGAATCATTAGATTCGCAGTCCCGGCAAAACAGTAAACGCATGGGGCTTTCCTCACAAACTGCCCGCGCCCTTACAGCACAGATTGTGTCTGCCGAACGGGACATCGACAAGCAAATGCTCGCTTCCGACGAAGCCGTGGCGCATCAACTTAGCCGTAAATCACACCTCGCTGCAACTGAACTTGAGAAACTTCGGCGCCGGCCATATTTCGCCCGTATCGTGCTCGCTGAGGAACAGAAAGGTTCTCCGGCGCGAGAAATTGAATACAAGCTCGGCTTTGCGGCAAATAGCGATTGCAGGATTGTTGACTGGCGGAGAGCACCAATCGCAAAACTATATTACGAATATCAAGAAGGCGAGGAATATTCGGAAATTATTCAAGGCCGGGAACGCTCGGGCATCGTCAAAATGCGCGTGCAAGTCGAAATCGAAGACAGCACGCTGGTTGGCATAAGCTGCCGTCAGGGCGAGTTGCGCAAGGAGAACAATCGCTGGGTTTGCCGCTCGGGTGCCGCGCTCAAAGATATGAACGCCCGGGACGCGCTGCCCGATGTTCTTTCACTGATCACAGCCGATCAATTCCGTTTAATTACGTCAGATCCGGATACCGCGGTGCTCATCCAAGGCATTGCCGGCTCAGGCAAGACAACGGTGGCACTGCACCGGCTGACATGGCTCCTTCACGAGGAGAATTCTCCGCTGGCGCCCAATCAGTGCCTGGTCCTCGTCTTTACTAAAGCTCTGCGCAGCTATGTCACCCAAACACTTGCGCATTTGGGGGCAGGTGCAGTGCCAGTCCTGACATTCCGCTCGTGGGTGGACAAGATACTTCCCTCGCTGCTTAATGTTAAGACCGTAATTCGTCCCGAAGAAGCACAAACCGGTGGTGTCTCTCGCGTAAAGCGCTCCTTGGCCATGCTGCTTGCCCTCGAAGAAGCGCAGCTCACCGGCTTAATTGATCAGTCGGCTCCTTATACGGAAGCAATCCTCGATGTGCTGAGCCGCCCGGAACGTCTGCTCAAACATGACGAAACCGGCCTGCTCGATCGTGCTTTGATTCAAGAAGCCTGCGTGCAGACAAAATCTCTCTTTGCGCGTGGATTAATCGATTATGCTGATGATGCCCTAATTATCCGGCTGCATCAGCTCCGCACCGGTGCGATGGCCATGCCTGACGGCTCGCAGGGGCTTTTTGAGCACATTGTTGTGGATGAAGCGCAGGAGTTTAACAGTCCCGAAATAGCCGCGGTGATTGGCGCGCTGCGCCAGCCCTCTCATTTGACCCTAGTCGGCGATACGGCCCAGCAAATACGGCAAGATGCACTTTTTCCGGGGTGGGCGAGAATCCGCGAACGCTTCGCTAATACTGACGGCCAAACACGGCTCACTACTCTATCCGTCAGCCACCGTTCCAGTCTGCCGATTATGAGGCTTGCTGATTTTATTTACGGAGAAAAACGGACCAGTGAAGGAAAAAAAGGCAAACCACCAATCTGGTTTAAATGCCTAACCGAAAATGAAGGCATCAGACAAATTCTCGCTTGGCTGGAACGCGTCATTCGCCGTTATCCGAACTCGGTAATTGCGGTAGTCTGCCCCAACACCGCCGAAGCCCGTTATGCGTTGAGTTTGCTCAAACCTACCTTCGGCGCCGCGGCACGCTTAGGCGATGAGGATAGTTTTTCTTTCGGCGCAGGAATTCTGGTCAGCAGCGTAGAGCAGATTAAAGGTCTCGAGTTCCCTAATGTGCTTATCTGGAACCCCTCAAGCAAGGCTTATCCGGCAAACGACACCGCAAGAAACATGCTTTACGTGGCTGTTACGCGGGCTGAAGACAGGTTATGTCTCGTGACATGGGGGAAACCCAGTACGCTTCTGCCTCATATAACATCAAGCCTTGTCCGCGGGCACCAGCCGGATTCTCCGGAGTAAGCGGCTTGAACAATGTCTGCCTTCAGCAGCAGCAGCAACAAGGGGAGTTTGAGGGGATATTAGCATGCGGACCTCCCATGGAGAAGAACGCGAAGGCAGAGCCGGGAAACCGTGATTTTGTCCTTGCCGTGCCACTAATTGCGTCCCCACCCGATGTTGCACATGCGCCAAGGGACTTTGAGATCACTCGCGCCATAACCTCTGCTTTTAGGCCCGACCGGTGGGCGCGGGATACGTGAAAAGCAGGATGCCGCACCAGAGTCTTCCGTATCCGTTAGGGATTGGCCGCTGAGGCGGAGGCGGAGGCGGAGGCGGAGGCGGAGGCGGAGAATAAAGCCAAGGCGAAGATATAGGCAAAGGTTTTTTTTACGGGCGGGAGCAACAACTCTCCGCCTTCGTCTTCGCCTTATTCCTGGTCTACGCCCCCGCCTTATTCTTAGCTTTGGCCATTTCTTTCAATAACCCGTCCTTAATTAAGTCTATTCAGGAATTCACCAGCAAGGGGCAGGGATAGATTTGACTCGCGATCGGTCTTAAGGTAATGCCGGTCCGTCTGGCACATTTTGCCTCGTGGCGCAGCAATAAATCACGGAGATTCTATGGCGCGATATACCCGAATGCAAACTCTGAACTGCATGATCGAAACTGGTTTAGTTCCGGTATTCAATCATGCGGATGCTGAAATCGTCTGCGCGGTGGCCAAAGCTTGCGCTGCCGGCGGCGCCCGGGTGATTGAATTTACAAACCGCAGCGACCACGCACATGAGGTTTTTGCACTGCTGGAAAAGTTCTGCGCCAAAGAACTGCCGCAAATGATTACGGGAGTCGGTTCTATCGTCGATCCCGGTGCAGCTGCGCTTTATCTTAACAGTGGAGCTAACTTCGTCGTCGGACCAACGACTAATCCGGAAGTCGCCCGGATGTGCAACCGGAGAAAGATTCCCTACATGCCCGGCTGCGGCACAGCAACCGAAATTTCGGCAGCCGAAGAACTTGGCTGTGAAATAGTGAAGGTTTTTCCCGGCAAAGAAGTCGGCGGCCCGTCTTTCGTCAAAGCCGTCCGCGGACCGTGTCCGTGGGTCTCAATTATGCCGACCGGCGGAGTGGAACCGGAGGAAGCTTCTTTGCGCGGCTGGTTCGAGGCGGGCATCGTCTGCGCTGGAATCGGCAGCAACCTAATCACGAAGGACTTACTCGCGAAAAAAGACTATGACGGTATCGCCGCGCGAGTGGCGCAGACGATAAAACTCATTGCTCAGGTCCGCCCGCCAGTCAAAAAATAGCCAAGCTGCGTGTTGGGTTCAAGCGTTGCCCCAGCAGCGCATTAGTGTTATTTAACCCATAAAACCGCAGAAGAATATTCCATCATGGAACATCAACCTGATGTTATTGTCATAGGTGCTGGAGTAATCGGCCTGTGCAGCGCCTGGCGACTGGCCCAGCAGGGGCTGAAAGTGACCGTTCTGGAACAGGATGAGCCGATACCCGGAGCAAGTGTTAATTCTCTTGGTGTGCTCGCCTACCCTACCCCCCTGCGCCAAAGCCCTTTCTTGTCACTGCACCGCGAGAGTCTAGGTATGTTTCCGCAGTTCGCTCAGGAATTAACGGAAGCCAGCGGAATTGATGTACAGTTTACGCGGTGCGGTTCAATGGAAATCATTCCTACCGAACCGCAGAGGGAGCAAGCGGAAAAGGAAGTAAAAGTTGTCAACGCTCAACGCCTGAAAGTCGATGGACGTCCCGCACTGGAGCTGCTTAGCACCAGGGAAGCTAAGCAAGTCGAGCGGGAAGCGATTACCACGGAATTCGGCGCGCTGTACAGCAATCTGACGGCGCAAGTTTCCGTCGATAATCTGCTTCATGCTTTGCGTGCCGCCGGTGAAAAGATTGGCGTCGTCTACCGCAACGGCTGCCGCGCACAGCACATTGCCATCGGCAGGGAAAAAGTAAAAGGGGTCGCGTGCGGCAGCGAAACGATGCTTTGTCCCCGAGTTGTCGCGTGTACCGGCGCCTGGACATCACAGCTCGGACCTCTGCTGAAAAGGAATGCCTACGTCGAGCCGGTCCGTGGACAAGCGATACTGCTGGAGACCCCGCGGCGCCTGCTGCAAGGCGTGCTGAAGTGGAAGAAAAAATACGTCATCGCCCTTGGAGAAAATCTTGCAGCGCTCGGCTCGACCACAGAGAAGGACTCAGGCTTCGATATTAGCGCCACGCCGCAAGGCTTGCTGGAAATACTCACGATTACCACGGAGGCGCTGCCGGCCCTTGCCTCGTGCGCTGTTAAGCGGGTCTGGGCGGGACTGCGTCCGGCGGCACTCGACAGCAAACCTTATCTCGGCCCAGTCCCAGGTGCAGAGGGTCTGTATGTCGCCGCAGGGCATTATAAAGTTGGTTTTGGATTTGCGCCGCTGACGGGCGAAGTTATTGCGCAGCTTATTGCCGAGGGAGACTGCGCACACGACATCAGCGCCCTGCTCCCGCGGCTTTGCGAACCCGTGAACAAAAAGAAGCGAAAAGATGGGCAGGCTAGCGAATCACCTGCCGGTGATGCCGGTAACGGCGATCTTTAGCCGGCATCAGGACGCCCTGAATTGGGCCAAGGAACAAGCAGTGATGCACTGGGGCCCGTTAGCCCTGGAAAGCAGCTATCTTCCTTTCGATAACACGCGTTACTATGCGCATGAAATGGGCGCGGATCTCCTGCTGCAGTTAGTCGCCTTTGCCCAGTTCATCCCGCCGCCGGAACTTGTCACACGTAAACTCACCGCCAACTCGCTGGAAGAAGCGTGCGCCGCAACGCATAGCTTTCCGGAAAAACGCCCTGTCAATATAGATCCGGGTTACTTGACGCTGGGCAAGTTTGTTTTAGCGACCACCAAGGATGCCGCGCATCGCCTTTATCTCGGACAGGGTATTTTTGCGGAAGTCACGCTGCATTATGCACACGGCGCATGGCAGCATTTTCCTTGGACCTATCCCAACTACCAGCAGGAAGCTTATCAGTCCTTTTTGCTCGATTGCCGCCGTTATTATCGCGAACACTTGAACCCTGACGCAAACAAGACCGCAGAGGATGGATGATGCGCAGTTCGCTTTCCCGCCTCAACCGACGCTATCTGAACTTGCCGTTTCCCATACGCGCACTGATTGCTTTATTGATGTTCTGCCTGATCATCGTCGTGACTCAGCCGTTCCAGGTCTTCCCCTACGCGTTCTTTTCGCTTTGGGACAAGCCGCCCCGCGATGCGCAAACGCTTCCGGCGGGAGTAGAAAGCTTTTTTATCGCAACCGAAGACGGAGAACAGCTTGAAGTATGGCGGCTGGAAGGTCAGCACGGCATCCGCACGCGCCGGACCGCTGCCGTTGTCTTTCACGGCAACGCCGCCAGTGTCGCCAACTTCTTTCCATATCAGCGCTGGCTTGCCGCTATCGGCATTACATCTTATGGGTTTGATTACCGCGGCTACGGGAAAAGCACTGGCTGGCCCAGCGAAGAGGGCCTGTATCTTGACGGCAAAGCGGTATGGAGTTTCGCCGCAGAAAAAGAAAGTATTGCACCGGAGGATATCCTCGGTGTCGGTATATCCATCGGCACCGGCGCAGCAGCGCACACGGCGCTGCATTTCAAGGCGCGCACGCTGATGCTTGTTGCGCCGTATGTCAGCTTAAAAGAAGCCGCTCGGGCGGTCCCCCTCTTTGGCCTGCTGGCGCCCTTTCTTTGGTATTCCTTTCCCACCGCCGGCTATTTGCGCGAACTCTCTGCATCATGTCTTATTCTAGTACACGGCCAAAAAGACACCGTTATCCCCTTCTCCCACAGCACGCGTCTTTCCCAAATTCATCCAGAACGCACGCTATTTGTCCAATCCTCAGAGGCCGGGCACAACGATATTCTGTTCAAGGCTTACCCGGAAATGACTCGCGCTGTTGATTCCTGCCTCGGACGCAGCGCCGCCGCGCCATGAACAAGCGCATTCTTCTTGTTCAGCCGCCAATCTACGATTTCTCCGCCTACGACTTCTGGCTCAAACCTTACGGCCTGCTCCGTATCGGCGGCATGCTCCGGCATCGGGCAGAAATCAGGCTTTTTGACTACCTCGACCGCGCACATCCGTGCGCACCAGTCGACTTGCGAAGCGACAAATGGGGCTGTGGCGCTTACCGCGCCGAAGAAGCGCCGAAACCGTCGGTATTGTCCAGCATCCCGCGGCGCTACAGGCGTTACGGGCTGCCGCGCACCGTTTTCCAAGACTTCCTGCGCGATCATGGAGACTTTAACTACGTACTCATCAACGGCGCGATGACTTACTGGTATCCGGGGATACAGGAAGTGCTTGAGGACGCGCGGCGGTTTGCGCCGCGCGCAAAAACCATTATCGGCGGACGTTATGCGGAGATTTGCCCGGTGCACGCATGTTCGCTGGCACCGGACTTTGTCGTCAGCTCCTCCGCAAACGCTCTGTTCAACGATGTGCTGCGGCTGGAACCCGAACGCGGTCAGCCGCCGTTTTGGAACGGATATGCGAAACTCACCACGGGCGTAATCTCCCTGACCGCAGGCTGTCCGTATTCGTGCACATATTGCGCTTTGCCGCAAAGAAAAGAACCGTTTTCAATCCAACCGATTGAGCGGACAGCTCGCGAACTTGTATTCCTGCTTGAACGGGGCGCGACGAACGTGGCCTTTTACGACGACGCACTGCTTTTTCGCAGCAGCGAAGGTTTAATTCCCTTTCTCCGTTTTGCAGCGTCGCTCGGCAGCGATGTTGCGTTTCATACGCCGAACGCTTTGCATGCGCGGCTGGTTACTCCTCAGGCCGCAGACGCAATGGCAGCATGCGGAATGCACCGGATATTCTTGGGCTTTGAAAGCACCTCTCGTGCTTGGCACGAGAGAACCGGGGGCAAGCTCGCCTACGACGAATTTAAGAATGCCGTACAAATCATGCTCCGCGCTGGACTGCAACGCCCTTTGATTACCGCCTATTTGATGCTTGGCCACCCGCTGCAAACGCTGCAAGACTTGGAGCTTTCTATCCGTGCCGTGCACGAGCTTGGTATCCGCGTCATGCTTTCCGAGTTTTCCCCAATTCCCGGAACACCGGACGGCGAGCGCTGCCGTGAACTTGTCGACCTTGACGAGCCACTGTGGCACAACAAGACAGCATTTCCCTTAAAACTGCTCGGAAGCGAGGAAGTGAACCGGTGGAAAACATTGGTGCGGGAGCTGAATGAGAAACTATGAATTTAGCCTCCGCCTCGGAATCATGATCGCATCCGCCTTCAGGCGGACAGCACGTAGAGATACGCAAGCTGCATCAGCAGCATCACGGCTCCCAGAATCCAAAAGCCAGCACCGCGAATGATGATCCAGGTCAATGTTGAACAGCGAAGCGCGGCGTAAGCAATCAGCGCACCATGGATAAGGATTAACCAGATTACCCAATTAAAAAGTGAATTTACCACCGCAAGAAAATTCCGGTCATCCAGCAGCGGCTTCACCGCTGCTGGCAACGCTTGTTCAATAAGCGGCAAATAGCGATAAACAACCGGCGTGCTGCTGAACTGCACGACCGAAATAAGCAGGGCAAGCAGCACGGCAACCACGACCGGCTGAAACTTAAAATAAACACTGTTATTCATACGGATGCTGACCCAGCCTAAAATAATAATCAGCACCGCAGCAGCGAACGACACCGGGTCCCAATCTCCGGTAATCCTTCGCATGACGAAAATCTCAGCCAAGGCGAGAATGACGGCCGCAGCGCAGCCGCTCTTAATACCCGCAAACGAATCAAGAACCGCAAAAGCAACCAGCGGCAGCAAGCCGTAAAGAAACATTGTCCAAATCATAAATTATCCTTCGGATGCCGCTTCTCTACTTGACTAATCAGCACAATCTCTCAAGAATTGCCAGAACCCGAACCTGAATACCACAACGAAATCAGCGTAAATTACTCGGAAGATTTATATGTCAACAGACGCCCAGACCGATCTCAGAAAAACCTACTTCGAAGACAAGCCGGCACGTCCGGAAAAATTCATCCATGCCAGCAGCTTGCCGCAGCAGCTTGTCGAGGATGACCGGACCGGTATGAGCATTGAAGCAATCAAGCGTGCGTTTCTCGACCACCTTAATTATTCGCGCGGCACGGACCTTAAGTACGCCACGCCCAATGATCTCTACATGGCGCTTGCTTATACGGTGCGGGACCGTTTAATGCACCGCTGGATTGTATCGCGCAATGCACTTCACGATCAAAAGATGGTCTGCTATCTCTCCGCAGAATTCCTGATGGGCCGCCAGCTCGGCAATGCTCTGTGCAATATCGGTTCGTTCATGCTCATGCGCCGAGTCATGGAACTTCTCGGCCTGAATCTTTACGATATACTCGAACAAGAAGCCGAACCCGGCTTAGGCAATGGCGGTTTGGGACGTCTTGCGGCGTGCTTTCTTGATTCCCTCTCCACCCTCGATATTCCGGCAGTCGGCTACGGCATCCGCTACGAGTTCGGCATTTTTGAACAGGCCATCGAGAACGGCTGGCAAGTCGAGCGGCCCGACCACTGGCTGCGCTTCGGCAATCCCTGGGAGCTGGCCAGGCCCCAGCTTGCCGTTGAGGTCAAGCTCGGCGGCACTGTCGAACAAGCCACGGACAGCCACGGAGTGCGCAGGCGCCACTGGAGCCCGGCCCGCACTGTGCTTGGCGTCCCTTACGACACCATGATTCCGGGTTTCAGCACCAACCTCGTAAACACGCTCCGCCTTTGGAGCGCAAGCACCACTCGCGATTTTGATTTCCAGATTTTTAACGAAGGTGACTATACCCGCGCCGTGTCGGAAAAAGTATTTTCAGAAAATATTTCCAAGGTTCTTTATCCGAACGACAATACCCCCCAAGGGCGCGAGCTGCGTCTAGCCCAGCAATACTTCTTTGTCTCATGCTCGCTGCAGGACATCCTGCGGCGTCATCTGCGCCGCACCAAGACACTATGCAACCTGCACGAATACAACGCCGTTCAGCTCAACGACACACACCCAGCGATAGCGATTGCCGAAATGATGAGACTCCTTGTCGACGAACACCGTATCGACTGGGATACGGCCTGGAAAATCACAACGCAGACTTTTGCCTACACGAATCATACTCTTTTGAGTGAAGCGCTGGAAACCTGGCCTGTAGAATTGTTTGAGCATTTGCTGCCGCGTCATTTGGAAATTATCTATGAAGTCAATCACCGCTTTTTAGAAATTGTGCGCAAGCACTTCCCGGGAGATGCGGCGCGGACAAACCGGATGTCGATCATTGAAGAAGGAACCGAGCGCCGGGTGCGCATGGCAAACCTAGCCACTGTCGGCAGCCACGCCGTGAACGGCGTAGCCAAGATTCACAGTGAGCTGCTGAAGCACGAAGTGCTGCGTGATTTCCACGAACTGTGGCCGGAAAAATTCAGCAACAAGACAAACGGCATCACCCCCCGGCGCTGGCTAATGCTCTGCAACCCGAAGCTGACATTCTTGATTACTGAACATATCGGCAAAAGCTGGCTCAAAGACCTGGCTGAGCTGCGGCAGCTTGAAGACCACATTGATGACCCCGCTCTTCGCGAAACTTGGCGCGCGTTCAAAGATGACAACAAACGCGACCTAGCTGAATATATCCTGCATTATAACGGAGTGCGCGTTGATCCAGACTCGATTTTCGACATACAAGTCAAACGGCTGCATGAGTACAAGCGCCAGTTGCTGAACGTCCTGCACATCATCCATCTTTATATCCAGTTAAAGCAAAATCCGGAGCTCGATATTGCGCCCCGCACATTCATTTTCGGCGCCAAAGCAGCACCCGGATACTTCATGGCCAAGCTGATCATCAAACTGATCAATTCCGTAGCCGATGTCGTCAATGCCGATCCGCTGGTAAATCGCAAGCTGAAAGTTGTGTTTCTTGCTAATTTTTCTGTTTCCCTGGGCGAACGAGTATACCCCGCAGCGGACCTTTCCGAACAAATCTCGCTTGCCGGCAAAGAAGCTTCCGGCACGGGCAACATGAAGTTCTCGCTTAACGGCGCGCTCACCATCGGCACTCTGGACGGCGCAAACATTGAAATACGCGATGCTGTCGGACCGGAGAACTTCTTTCTCTTTGGCCTGACCGTGGATGACGTAAAACGCATGCGCAGCGCCGGCTACCTCCCGCGCTATTACTACGACACCAATCCGTCGCTTCGCGCGGTAATTGATCTGCTTGCTTCGGGACACTTCAGCGAGACCCAGCCCGAGCTTTTCCGTCCGATTGTTGATTCCCTGCTGCACCATGACGAGTATATGCATCTTGCTGATTTTCAGCCGTACGTTGACTGCCAGGTGCAAGTGGACAAAGCCTACCGTGACAAAGAACGCTGGACCACTATGACCATTTTAAACGTCGCGCGGATGGGCTATTTCTCCTCCGATCGCACGATTCGCGAGTACTGCAATGACATCTGGCGGGCTAAACCAATCAGCGTAAAATTGGATACCATATAGAATTGGCGTGTTTGCATCCTTTCTAAGTCGAGCCGGAACTCTGCACCGCCGCCCGAAGGGTGCAGTGCTCATTGAAGCAGCAATCGGCATTTCGGTATTTCTCTGTTTGCTTATTATCGGAATGGATCTGATGCGGCTGGCATATATCAATTATGCCGGACGATACGTTGCCGAACAGTCAGCACGAGCAGCCGCGGCTGGGGACCATACTCTGTCCCCTGATGCGCGTGTTCCGTCGATAAAGCAGAACATCATAGCGATTGCCCGGGCGTTCAGTCTGGCTTTTACCGCGGACAACATTCAGATTTGTGCTGGAACGGCTCCTGGCTGCCTCACGGAATCGGCGGGCGGACCGGAACAGGAATTCACCATACAAATCCGCTACCCGCAGTCAGTCCTAGGACTTAGCGCCTCCCAGTTTACATTTCGTTTCGAAGCAACCGCAAAAAACGAAAGGTATTAAGCGAGAACATAGAGATAGTGCGGCTTGACCTCGATGATGGGAAACAACTCCTGGAAGAAGATCCGGCTTGGCGCGTATACTTCAATGGTAAACAGGGATCGGGTTATTTGCAGCGTCGCTCGATACGCACTGTCAATCGCCCCAACGTCAAAATGGGATCCGCTCCCGGCAAATGTCGAGCCTGGCGGTTGGGCAACATAGGATATTGTCTGCCGCACTGTCCAGGCCGCCGGCGCGTTCTCGAACATCTCATAGTAGCCGATAATCAACTTAAGATCCTTGAACTCACTGCGGCCTTTATCATACAGCACGCCCGTGGCATCAAATAAGCAATCATGCAGATACTGCTGCGCTTGCGCTAACGGCTGATTCTGTTCAATACGGCACTGATGGTAAACTGCTTTCGCTATTTCCCCGACCAGCATCTCGACCTGTTGTTCGCGGTCGAGATAACTCTGTACACCGTGCACAGCGAATACTAAAAGCAGAATCAGCGGCAAGACAAGAGCGAATTCGACCAAGAAAGAGCCCTCCTCTCCCTGCTTGCCTGCACCGCGCATCAATCCCGCATCACCAGCCATCGTTGACGCCTCAATTAGTCTCTCTCTTAGTTGATTTATGACCGATCGGCACGCACTTGAGCAATATGAAAATGTGCAAAAATTTAGCGGGACTATTGAATCAGATGCGCAGCCAGCCGCACAGCCTGGGCTGCTGGAGCAGCGGCTGCGCTGCTGTCGTTAAGTATCCCATCAACAATATCGTCAAACTCATCCAGAGAATGCGGCTCAAAGTAGTGTCCTGACTGCTCATGCTTTGGGATGCTTGAGCAGGTATAACGGATTAACGTACGGTGAAAGGTATCAAGGTCGCCCGTTGTTTCTATAAGTGTATCATGCCGGCGGTCAAGCGGCGACGAATGACTGCCGACGACATCAACAAAACCGACCGTATAAACCTCGGCATTATACCGCTGCACCAGCTTCTCACGGAGCATTCCCGCATACTCCTCCATTGGATGCGCGCTCTTATTGTAACAGGTGTTTGCTTCGTCCTGGCAATACTTCTTGGCATTACACGCCGGATGAGACGCATTCGTCTCGAGGACACAACTTGTTCTGCGCTCCCCTGCTCTCCGAACACATGAATACTGCTGGAGCTGATCCGGAATTGTCATACACGCCCGGACGGCAGCGGCAGCTTCACTCATGCAGCTTGCCACAGCCGCGCTGCATTGCGTGCTGGCCGACTGTTCGGGGAAACCAGCAGCAAAAAGGCAGTTTGCCTGCGCCGCATCGCATACGGCGCTGGCGGGGCGACAAGTGCTGTTGAATTCCTCGCTCAGCGGCAGGCTGCCGCCGAAAGTACCGTGGCCCTCCGCACCGGTACCCACGATAACAACCATTGGACGCCTCTGTCCGAACTCAGGATCAGCAAGGAAGCGCTCGGCCTCGGCCAGGGCATATGGGTAATTCGGCAGGAGCTGCGCTGTGGACTCAACCACGATTGCTCCCGACGCCGTCAGCTTATCTGGCGTAAAATATGTCTGCAGCAGTGCTTGCTTTAACTCATCGGTCATTGGGATCATGCGTTGATTGGCAATTGCCGCCTCGTTTTGCAGCCTGCTTGTAAAAAGCAGAAGACCTAACGCATCTTCGTGACTCAAGCTATGTAAGAGTTTCTGCACAAATAGTTTTGCGGCCGCGGAAACGCTGATGCAGCCATCGATTGTGTTCGACCCGCGTGGCAAACTGAAACTGTGCATAGCGGCATCAAAGGGGGGAGAATCCGCGCAGCTTCCCGGGAACTGTTCAAGCTGCATCAGCGCCGAGTTTTCAAAAAGCAGCACGATACCGCGCCCGATGTATTGCGGGGGCACAGCGGCATCTTGCAGAATTGCGATGCTCTGGCTGCCCACGGACTGGCGGAGCGCAAATCCAGCAGCCTGCGCAAAGATATTGTCGCGTTCAATCCGCTGCAAAACAGAGAAACTCTCCACTCCATTTAATGCCCCAAAAGAGTATGCAGCAGAGTTGTCTTTATTTTTATAAGCGATGCGCGGCAGATTCGCCTCGAGTATTGCTCCCGCAGCTTGCTCTGATACCGCCCTGGCAACACCTTCACTGAGCATTGTGGCGCCGACAAGCGCCGAGATATCGCCAGCTACAGCAAGGCGGTGTTTCTCGCGCATAAGCAACAGTGCATCAGTGGCCAACGCGGTAAGCGAAATAAGTCCAATAAGCGTAAGGAGAACAAGAATCAAGGCGGCGCCGTTTTCATGTTTATGTTCGCGAAGATGCTGCATGCGCTATCCGGCTAGTAGCAAAACACCCACATCATTCCGCAGCCGCCGGCACATTTTTAAGATGATTAAGTATCGGCAAACTCATCCTTTTGCTTAATAATCTGGCAGTTTGTGAGGCAATTCGGGCACGAGATGGCCGATAAACACAGATTCAGCCTTCCGCCGGTAAGAGAATCTCTTAGGGGATCTACTGCCGGACAGATGATGCCCGCACCAGGGCAGCCCGGCGGAACTCTTTTTCGGTCCGCAGCTCAACCCCCTGCTGCTCAAGCTGAGTCTGGCACTTGGCATCAGCAAGAAGCAGTTGCTCGCCTTCCTCCGTCCAGTTCAGCGTGCCCGGATCATCTACTTCCACCTTGACTCCATACTCCAGTTCAAGCAGCATTTCTGTTCTTTTTTTTGCGGGATGTTCAATATCCCCGATCTCGCCGCGCCCGACGCATATTCTTATCCCCTGCTCCAATAAAGCAGGCTGCATCCGCATTGCTGCAAGTATGGGATGTGTCTTGTGAAACTGAAAATTAAAACCAAACACCGCAACGGGCAGCACCACGGTCACCAGAAGACAGAACCGCTCCAGCAGCAAGATAAAACGAACCGGAAGCGTTGCCGCCAGATACCTGCCACTAAGCAAAGCAAGTCCCAAAAGCGGAATAAGCAAATACCGGGCACGGCAAACAGCAAACAGCACGATCGGCAGAACCGGAATAATCCAGAGAAAAAGCAGGGTCTCTTGACGGCGCTTGGCCTTAACCGCAGCAATGAGATCGCGGCACACGACGTACAAACCCACCACAGACAGCGGAGCAAAGTAACCGAAAATAACGACCAGCCACTGCCGGAAATTGCGCCAATAACCGCCGGACATCGTCAACGGCTCTACAATCTGGTTCTCCAGCACGGTCCCAACATTGTCCTGTGAAAACACAAAGGGCATCCAGCTCATGCCGGCTAATATCGGCACAATGAGCGCGGCTGAAACGGCGATGCTTGGCGGCAGCACTCCCCGCCATCCCGCACACGCTAAAGCGTAGGCCAGAGCTGGCGCGGCAAAGAGGAGGTAGGGAGGCTTGGATATGAGAAGAAAAGCGGCCCCCAGGCCTAAAGCTAAAGCAGTTATGAAGTCAAGGTGCAGCAGATGGGTCAGCCGCAGCAGAGCAAAAAGCAGCAAGATACCGCCGCACAGGATCAGCCCCTCAAAATTGATATCAACAACCGATCGGAAAAACAGCGCGTTCGCTGAAAAAAGAAGAACCGCTAACAAGGCTGTTCGAGAATCAAACAGCCAACACGCACCTGCCGCAAAAAGAAGCATCGCGCCGAACGCAATAAGCGCACCAGGCAGCTTTACGGAAAAGGTGCTGTATCCGAGAGCCTTCATGCTTGCCGCAATAAGCCAAAATAAAACAGGCGGCTTATTTACATAGGGGGCTTCCGTATAGTCATCGTATAGCCGGAAATACTGGCCATCTAAAATTATGTTTTTCGCTATCGCGGCATAACGCACGCCGTCCGTCCAGACACTCCCTTGGTGAATGTGCGAAAAGCAGAGGCTGAAAAGCAGCGCGAACACCAACAACAAGCGCCTGCCCCGTGAATTTGGGGCTTCGGGACTTCTTTCACCGTAATTTCCCATC
Organism: Pseudomonadota bacterium; assembly: GCA_029555385.1. GTDB lineage: Bacteria > Bdellovibrionota_C > UBA2361 > SZUA-149 > SZUA-149 > JAKPSH01. Next base: position 13,010 of record JAKPSH010000090.1, on the reverse strand, counting down.
GAATTCCAACCTAATAATATAGACTGCACCCTCCGTTTTGATAGCGCAAAAAAGGCAGCGAGGAAATAAATCACTGACACCTTTTCTCCAGACCGGTCATTGCTGTATAAGCAACAATTCGGCTTGATTATATTCCCGGTGGTTAAATGCAGCAGCTTCTCGATATAGTCGCGCTTCTTCTGGCAAAGGCTCTTGTCGGTTTGATGTATTTCCTGCCTCGTCCGGTAGCGATGGGCATAGCGCACCTTTGCGTGAGTTGTTTCCGCGTAGTGAATCCGCGCATCACGCGGGTCGCCCGGCGCAATCTGGAATTGGTTTTCGCAGAGCGCACCCCGCAGGAGCGCGAGCAGATTTTAAAGGAATCTTTTCGCGTGCATGCGGCAAATCTTGTTGGCTTCGCCGAGATCCCCCGGCTAACCCAGGACAACATCTTTGAGCTATGTGATTTTTCGGGCGTCGTGGAGATGGCCGCAGAACTTCGCCGCAACGTTCCCGGCAAGGGTACCCTGTTTCTCGTGCCGCATCTGGGGTGTTTTGAGCTTTTCTCACAAATGTGGTGTATCGCCAACCGGCCCGTAGCAACTTTGGTCCGTCCGTTTGATTTGCCAAGACTGAATGCGTGGTGGAACGCACGGCGGGAACTGCATGGGATGGAGATTTTCTCGCGCAGCGGCGGCTATAAAGAAGTCCTGCACCGCCTGAGCAGCGGCCAGGATGTGTCGCTGATGTTTGACCAAAATGTAAAAGCTAACCATGCCATATTTGTCGACTTGTTCGGTATACCCGCAGCAACGACAAAGACAGTTGCTTTTGTCGCCTTGCGCACCGGGTGCACGATAGCATTCGGCACGATGGTCGAGGTGTCCCCGTGGAAGTTCAAGGTAATTTATCAGCCAATAGACAACCCCATAGACGAGCAAGGGTCATACGAGGATAAAGCACTGCGTCTGACTCGGCGCGTGCACGAGTGTCTGGAAAGTGTGGTCCGGCAGTATCCAGCACAGTGGTTTTGGATACACCGCCGCTTTAAAACAAGGCCCCCCGGAGAACCCGAGAACATTTATGCCGTTTAGCAGGAATCCAGTTGTTGAGAAGAAGGTATTCCTGTAGAAAACGGCATGCGCCATTGCGCTATTTATTCAGTTTACTCACGCTAGATATTGCCGCATGACCCAGCCGCGTACCCTTATCATCACCGCGTTCCTTATCATCGCACTCCCCAGCTGCTCTCTTTTAAAGCCGGCAAGATATGTCAGCGATGAAAGCCGTTGGCGCCGGGTTTTGTCTGATTCAACGCTGAAGCTTAATGCGTCGGCGGGACCCCTGGACGTATCAAGCGCCCGGTTCTTAGCTAACTCAGGCACAGCGCAAGCGGAAAAACTTGAACTGATCGGCGCGGCTGGGCGAAAGATTATATTTTCCGCACTAGATTTCGGCGCCGATGGCGCCGCACTGCGCCTGGCCGATAAGCTACTTGCCGCAGCAAGGCGCGGTGCTGAGGTGCAGCTCTTGCTGGATTTTACGCGAAGCTACGCACAACTTGATTTGTTGATCGCTCTTGAGCAAGCTGGCAACTTGGGGCGCGGAAGCTTAAAGGTCCGGTTATTTAACAGGCCCTCAGACACCATAATTAAGCAGGCGGCAATGCTGATGGCGGGCTGTGACGGCATACAAGATATCGAGCAGAAAGAAGAGTGTCTCGAACAGAAAGAAGATCTGATTGACGCTGCGTTTGCACAACAGAGAAAAGAAGCTAACCAACGGAACCGTCGCGCACCCGCTATTTACAACAACGGTTCTTCCGGCGCTGTGCTTTCTGCGGTTTACCAGGCGCAGCCCGACTTGATCGCCGCTATTTTGTTGCAGCGCTCCAGCGTTGATTTCTCTTTTTTTAAAGCCGGCGAGCCGCTAAATCTGGAAGCAGCCGCGCAGCGCATACGCGGCGCAGAAATTTTGCTTCAATCCCAGGACAACGCGTCAGAAACCTTACGACGCATGGCTTCCGCTATTAGCACAAGCTTGTCTCTGCCCTTCGGCTGGCAGGAAGGGCGCCTTGGCGCTGGACCGTTCGATGATTTTTTTCCGCAGGAAGAACGAACCAGCGATAAAACTGAAATCCGTAATTGGGCGTACCACACGGCAATGCTGCGCGGCGATTTCCTTCTCGTTGACGACCAGTACCTGCTCTTGAGCGCGCCGTCCGTATCTGAAAGTTTGCTGAATCACGCGCAGCAGGGTTCCCTCCAGGGTCCCGGAAGCGCCGTGCGTATCCGCCTCCGCGCTGAGGCCCCGGGCCTGAGAAGCGCATTCGAAAGGCTCTGGACTTTCCCGGAGCTGACCGCGTCTCTTGAAGAAACTTACCACACAGCGCCAAACGACCTGCTTGCGGCGCTGACGCTTGCCCGTTCTTCCTGCTCACATTCCGATACAGCCTCGCGCTTTATCGACCACAGCTCTTGCCAGACAACAATGCTGGCTCAGCATTTAGACCGTAAGAAGCGCATCGAACTTGCCGCGGCCCATGTAACAGCGGCAGCCCATCAAGCGCTAAAGGAGAATACCGGAAATGATAAGGCCGGCGCAGGATGGCAGACGCCGGTTGAAAACCGTTTGAGCAATACCGCAAAAGCCTCTGCGCCCGGCCCTCAGCCTGTGGCTTCACCGAATAAGGACGAAAAACGCGAAACAGCACGCAAGAAATTTGAGGAATACCGCCGGCAGTTTTTTTCCGCGGAATTGCAGCGAAAGAACCGGATGGAAAACATTTCGCGCAAACCGCTGGACGTAGAGATTGATTCCGAGGCAAAGATGTATTTCCTGGAAAATACTCCGTTTGAACGTCCGCCGGCGGGCCAGACGCCGCAAGAAATGCTTTATGGGGCAAAAAACGGCAAAGAAGGTGAATTTGGCCGCTGCATCCACAATGTCTTGCTTGCCGCATTGCGCAACACCTGCACCAGCTCAGCCGCAGGCGGGGCACAGGAAGTAATCTTCCACACCGGACGCTTTACTCCCCCAAGCAATGTTCTGCTTCAACTCGCAGCAATGCTTGACGGACGCATGCCCTGCCAGAATGTGCGCATCACAATTCTTGCCAATTCTCCGGAAAGCGCCAAGTTCACGCCTTCCAGCTTTGCGCAGCGTTATGCCGTAAAAGCACTGCTCGATTATGCTGCGGCCCGGCATAATACCGCGCGAAGCGCCCGCCTTCGTTATTTCGAGTATCTGGCGCAGCCAGTAGGACAGACCTCAGGAGCCTCGCTGCTAAGCAGTGTTTTTATCCTGGGTGAAGATATGATGTTCAGCTCAGCCGACATGAGCGTGCGAAGCTATATGATGGACACGGCCCATGCTGTGTTTATCCGCAACGCCCCCCTTCTGCGGCATCAGTATCTACAGTGGGTGCACCAAATTACCAGCGATGCGCTGGCCGCCAAAGAATTAACAGAGTCTTTAGCATCAGTCCCGCTGGACAAATTCCTGGAAGAAAGTGTTCAGGATGCGCAAAAAGCGGCTGCGATAATCGAACCTGGTAGAAAACAAGATTTGCAGGCAAGGCATGAGCATATTGAACAAATCGCACAACTTTTCCGCCACGTGCATGGCTTGGCGCATGATGTTTTGAAAAGAAGCTGGTTCAGCAGCGCTGCACGCGATTATAACAACTTGTTCCGCCAGCTTTAGCAGGTTGGCTAACCTTCTTTTTCAGCGGAGTAAGCCGCGAAGCCTTGCATCAAGTCCCTTGCACAGATCCCTTAATCCGTAAGGGCAGAACCGGCGACAATAGCGGCGCGCCGGCCCAAACGGTATCCGCTCATAGTAGCGTTCTTCAAACCATTCTAAGATATCCGCGCGAGGCATCTGCGACGGCTTCTTTCCCCAACGCAGTCCAGCCCAATGAATCAACTCGCGGTGTGCAGAGTCGCGGGAAAAGTCATCTAACCGGAGATGCTTAACCTCCTCCGGCTCACCCGGCCAAAGCATGAACGGCTCGCGATGAATGACAAGTTCGCCTTTCTGCGCCTTGCGCAGCGCAACATAATTGAGCAAGCCCTGATCTCCCATCTGAAAAATATCCGGGTGGTTGACTCGCCGCTTTTCCCAGTCAATAAGGCCGGCAAAGTCACCGGCCGTCAACCGGCCTGTTGTCGCAACGATCTGGCCCCCGTTAAACGCATGGCCGGGAAAAGCGAAATCCGGGTCGAACTCATGCAGCTTCTCCAGCGCAAAGAACAACTCCCCCATATCACACAACCGGTAATTGTGGTGCTCAACAACTAAATCGGCATCAAACTGCTCCAGGCGATCGATCACCCTGCCCACAATCACGACATCCGCATCAATAAACAAAAGCCTTCTGGCCGGCAGCTCTGTCATCACATCGAGTTTGCCGAAACCCCAACCTTGATTGAACCGCTTCGATGGATATACCTGCACATGCCAGTATTTTTCTGCTTCGCCAGTATCAAACGCCCCGGGCTCCTGATCCTTAAGCAGCCAAATCGGAATGTCCGGATACCAATAGCGGATGCTGGCGATGCAAATGCGCGCGAGCGGCCAGTCATACTTGAAACACGAAAGAACAATGCCCTCGATTTTCATGATAATCGTCCAGCCGCCGCAACAAAGACCATCTTATTCGCATATACTACGGCGCTGCTGCGCGGTCGAGCATGAAGATCCGGCCGCCGCATCACTTCAGCCCCCGTACATCGCGCACCAGTTCGTACGCTTCTTGAATCTCGCGGAATTTGCGGCTGGCGGTCTTGGTTAGCTCTGGCGGCAGCCCGCGCGCCATTACGCGATCAGGGTGGTGCTCTAAGGCAAGCCTGCGGTAAGCTTTTTTTATCTCGCCGTCCGAAGCGTCCGCAGAACACTGCAAAACCCCATATGCCTGGGCAAGGCCGTTGACCGGTCTCCGCGTTTCTGCCTCGCGTTCTGCGGTTTTGGCACGATCAGATGCTGTACGGCGCCGGGCTCCGTTTACGTATTGGGCACGCAGAGATTCATAACGCGACTCACGAAGACCAAAGCGAAGTGCTGCGCCGCGAATGAGCCGGTCTTCTTCTTCGGCGATACTCCCATCCGCCGCCGCGACCTGAAGCAGGATATCAATCATATGGCCGAGCATCGACGGCTGCGCCGAAAAAGCATGATAAAACCGGCTGGCATAGTCCGTAAACTGCAAAGGAGAGTCTTTGGCCTGGCGAAAAATATCGATTACTTTTTGCCGCTGCGATTCGTTTAGTTCCAGCTCATCGCGGATGTAGCGCTCGACCACTTCGATTTCCGCAGGCGATATCCGGCCGTCAGACCGCGCAAGCTTAGCGAGCATCGAGAAGGCGCAGACAAGAAATTCCTGGCGCTTCTTCTCGACAACACCTGAGGCAAAAAGAGTCTCGAAGAGCGCCTCAACGCTGCGCCGCCAGGAGGGTGGCACCATCTGCATCGCCTTAAGGAACCACAGCGATGCCGCAAGAATCAATAATAAGAAAAGAAAGGGAAAGCGGCGAAGAAGAGCAAAAACAAAGTAAAGACCGGCCAGAAACAGCAGGACATGCCTGAGTCTCATTAAGCCGGCCTCAAAGAGCTTATCTTATATTCTCAGGCTGGATCACTTAGCGCTCCAGCCGATAATCTCGTAACCCTTCTTTTGCAGACAATATTCGACAAAACGCTGATATGAAGGAGAGTGCTCATTCATTTCGCTTAATCCCTTAAGCACGCCAATCGTGCCGCCAATTGCCGCGCCGGCGGCAGTCGTCCGGCCAACCGCGCCTTTGGTAATCACGCCGCCGAGTGCTCCTGTACCAGCACCGACCGCACCGCCAATAGCACCCTGTTTGGCGACATCGGCATATTTGTTAGGCTCCTTCACATATTGATCAGCCAAGCCCATGCACTCTCGCGCATCAGCATCAGCCCGGGCGCTTCCCATCCGGCTGAAATGCTCGTTTGGAAAAAAATCAGGGGACTTCGGACCCATCGAAGCACATCCTGAAGCAAAAAATAAAAGAACAAAAACTACCAACATCCTCGTTTTCATATCCATCTCCTAAAGAAAAAAAATAACAGCAAGCTTTTTACTGCTCGACCGCACGGGGGGACAAACAATACAAAGCTTAGGCGTTGTCAGGTTAATACTCCGTGACTAATCTCACAAGCCCTCACGCTTGTCTCGATTAAGAAACACATCAGCAAACATATATGCCGCCAGCGGCCTATATCCCGCAAACTTAACCAATTACCCGCAATCTTAGACGAATGATGCACCGTTTTCTCGCTTAGCTTTGCGTTCCACGCAAATATCCTTTACATCAAGTCCGATCCCTGCTTAACGGTATAAGAGACTTATCCGACTACAGTTTTTTGCACTGCTCAAGAATTACCTGACAGTAGGCCGGCAGCGATGGGCGATAAAATCAAAATTCTGCACCTTTGTCCCGGCAACTTGTTTGGCGGAGTTGAAAGGGTGCTCACGTTATTTGCCCGTCATCCAGAATTCTTCCCCGCATGTCAGATGGAATTTGGACTCTGTTCTGAAGGCCAGCTCAAGCAAGAGCTCACGGAAAGTGACGCCCTAGTGCATAATACCGGCCAACCGCGTCTAAGCCGGCCTTGGACAGTACGTGCGGCAAGACAAAGACTGCGCATGCTTCTGTCCTCACAAGGACCGTTTCACGCTGTAATCTGCCACATGAGCTGGCCATATATAATTTACGGACCTGCGGCAAGACAGTCCCGAATCCCCGTTGTTTTCTACAGTCATAATGCCTTGGACCGCTCTTCGATTCTCGACCATTTGGCAGCAAGATATGCGCCGGATCTGTTAATTGCCGTCAGCCGTTTCGTCGCCGATGAATCGCTGAAAATGATCCGGGCAGCGAAGACGGAAGTAATCTATAACGCTTGCCCGTTTCCGGCAGGCGCTCCGGACCCCCAGTTGCGCAGGAAGGTGCGTGGCGAGTATGGAATCAGCAGCGACGAAGTGCTGCTCATTCAAATGAGCCGGCTTGATATGTGGAAAGGCCACCGGCGCCTGCTGCTGGCGCTTTACTTAATACGCGATCTTCGCTGGACTTGCCTCATCGCCGGCGAACCCCAAAACGACATTCAAATAAAGTATCTGGCCGAGCTGCGGCGCATGGTTGGCTCCCTGGAACTTGACGGCCGGGTGCGCTTTATTGGCCAGCAGAAGGATGTGCGGCGTCTGCTTGCTGCCTCCGATGTTCTTTGCCAAGCCAATGAAGGGCCTGAAGGGTTCAGCATGACTTTTCTCGAAGCATTGTCCACTGGGCTTCCGATCGTTACAACTAGACTTGGCGGTGCCCCAGAAGCAATCGACGGCACCTGCGGGCTGCTTGCTCCTGCGTTTGACGACCAGGAATTCGCCTCGGCACTGCGCCGCATCATCCTTGAACCTGAACTGCGTTCGGCCCTCGCCCGCGGAGCCTTGGAGCGCGCCGCGATGTTTCAGCCCGAAGTGCAGCTTCGCCGTCTAAATGACGCACTGGTTCATTACTTTCGCGGCACATAACTCCGCCACACACGCCCCGCGCTGCGCTGCAATTGAAGCACCGCAAGGCTCCACGGGCTAAGAGGGGAAGGCACGAAAGTGCGCAGCGTGGTTACCGGCGATACACCCATCCATTGATAAAGGCTGACTTTATCCCGCACCGCTGTCGTAAAATGTATACCAACCAGATCTCCGGTAAGCTTTAGTGTGGGAGTCCAAACAGCGATCTGCTCCGGCACAATCAGCTCACAGCCTAAATGCGCACCGAGTGCCGCCCATGCCGTTTGTTCCGCCCAAAACGGCATACGCCTCAACACACTTTGCAGCTCCCTGCGGGACAAAAACCATTCGATAAAATCAAGGTCGAATTCGCGGACGTACATCATTCCTGTATTAACACGGCTGGGCATCGCGACCGAACGGCCCACGTGCCAGGGCCGGATAGAATACGCTTCAAGATTAGAATAGGTGAAGACAAGCGCAGCAGTTTCCGGAAACCCTGAGAAGGGACGAATATAGCAGATGTCGCTGTCAGAAAAACAGAATGGCAGCTCGCTCATTAACGAGACGTCGAGCAACTTCCGGGCGAGTACATTGCGCGTGCGAAAAGCGGCAGACCACGGGTAATTTTTCAGCTTCTCTTCCATGACAACATCAGCTTCTTTTGCCTCAACGAAAGAAACACCAGGGAGCACTGCCCTCAGACGCTCGCGGTCATCGGCGGTCAGTGTGCCGTCATCATGGAGCACCAAGTCAACCGGCTGCTGGCATGCTCGCATTAAGGTAGGGAAACAACGCAGCGCTATCTCGATGTCCCGGTGACAGACGAGACTCTTAACCGCAACCATTTTTCGAGCCTCCCAATGCTATATTCACCCTGCGCGGCATACTCGCGGTACGGCTTCTCTGCGGCTTCGCAGCCGAAAATTCCCGCGCATAGCCAGCAACAACCGCCTTTTTCTTAGGAAACACATTAGTTTAATCGAAGCAAGTTATTTAACTTAAAAGTCATCCTTGAGAACATTTTGATGATAAAGTTTGTTGGGGGTTCTTTCAAAAACCGGAGCAAGCATGCCATGATGAATTCTTGTTTCTTGGAGAAACTGTCGAAACCTGCACTAACAGTCTTAGTGCCGGCACTGATACTCTGCAGCTGCGGCCGTCCGGTGGACATGGAACGGGCGAAGGACGAAGCCGAAGAGCCTTTATTGACGGAAAGCTTCGACAAGTGTGATTTCAGTCAGGGCTGGAACGGCTCCTTTGTCCGCTCGGAGCTATACCCGCGCGGAACCGGTCCTTTTGCCTCCTTTGCCGGCCATGGATGCGTGCTGCACCAGTATATCCCTGACAACTCGAATGAAACCACCTCCGCACAAGCTGGCGTGGAAGGCTCCGCTGCTTTTGCGCAAATAACGGGCATGCCGTTTGTTGATGAGTTCTATATCGAATGGCAGGAATATTTTCCGGAAGATCACGACTTCGCTGACGGCTCGCAAAAGATGATGCGTTTCACTTACTACGAACCCGGCGAAGAGGACGGCTCTGAAATTAATCTTACGACCCAGAATGAAAACACCAACATTCAGCTATTCTTGTATCACCCGCGCGGCAGCGATGGCGAAGCGATAGACTTGTTTGTCAATACCGGCATCGCCATTCCCACAGGGCGTTGGGTAACCTTCGCGGTTTGGGCGAAACTGAACTCTCCCGGAGAAAACGACGGCTTTGCCCGGGCGTACATGGACGGAGTCGAAATTGCCGCTTTAGAAGACATAAGCAATCGCGGATGGGATACGCGCGGCTGGAACATCATGTGGGTTGGCGGCAATCACACCAACGACAGCGAAACAACTCAGGCATCCAGCCGGTATCTCGACAATATCCGCTGGTACGCGGCTAAACCGGACGTAGATCTCCTGGCACGCGAACAATAGCCCAACGATAGCGCGGATCAACTCTTTATCGCAGCATGATACTGCTGGAGTGATTTCAGTCCGCTCTTTTCGCTTCTTGCCGCGGCGATTCCTTCCGCTGCGGCAAGAGCGGCAGCCGTCGTCGTGATGTACGGAATACGATATTTAACTGCAGTCTTGCGGATATACGAGTCATCGTGCTGACCAAGCCGGCCAATCGGCGTGTTAATTACTAAGTTTATTTCGTTGTTTTTTATCGCATCACTGATGTTTGGCCGACCCTGATGCAGCTTGAGAATCGGCTCACATTTTATGCCGTGCTCGCTAAGATACGCGCATGTTCCTTCCGTAGCGCGAATCTTGAATCCAAGCACACTGAACTTCTGCGCCACCTCCAGCGCTGCCGTCCGGTCGCCCTGAGAAACCGTAATTAGCACGGTGCCCTCAAGAGGAAGAGTTTGTTTCGCTGCAGCTTGCGACTTATAGAATGCCAGCGCGAAGCTGTCGGCAATCCCAAGCACCTCTCCTGTTGATCGCATCTCCGGGCCAAGCACAGGATCCACTTCAGGAAACATCGGAAACGGAAACACGGCCTCCTTCACTCCGTAATGCGGCACACTGCGCGGTCCTAAATCCAGGTCCCCCAGTTTCTTACCCAGCATTAAGTCAGTCGCTAAACGCGCCATCGGAATCCCGCAAACCTTGGAGACGAGCGGCACAGTGCGTGATGCGCGCGGATTAGCTTCAAGCACGTACAACCGGTCTTGTGCAATCGCATATTGCATGTTCATCAAACCCACGACTTTCAGTTCCTTAGCGATGCGCTGCGTGTACTCGGCGATGGTTTTAAGATGTTCTCCGGGCACGCTGACCGGCGGCAGCACGCAGGCGGAGTCTCCCGAATGAATGCCGGCAAACTCAATGTGTTCCATTATCGCGGGAATAAACACATCGGTGCCGTCGCTCAGCGCATCGGCCTCCACCTCCAGGGCGTTTTCCAGGAACTTGTCGATAAGAATTGGCCGCTCAGGAGTGACATCGACAGCTTTTTGCACATAGCTGCGCAGCATCTGTTCATCATAGACAATCTGCATACCGCGTCCGCCGAGCACGTAAGAAGGCCGGAGCATCAGCGGATAACCAATCTTCTCTGCCGCACGCACCGCTTCCGCCATATCACAAGCCATTGCTGATGCCGGCATCGGAATGCCCATCTCCTCCATCATTTTCCGGAAGAGATCGCGGTCCTCAGCCAGGTTGATTGTCGCCACCGAGGTGCCAAGAATCTTCACACCTGCCGCTTCCAGCTCCCCGGCGATGTTCAGCGGTGTCTGACCGCCAAACTGCACAATTACTCCTTCGGGCTTTTCTTTCAGATAAATACTGAGCACATCCTCCACTGTCAGCGGCTCGAAGTAAAGCTTGTCCGACGTATCGTAATCCGTCGACACCGTCTCCGGATTGCAGTTGACCATGATCGTTTCATAACCTGCATCACGCACTGCTAAAGCGGCATGGACGCAGCAATAGTCAAATTCTATTCCTTGGCCGATCCTGTTGGGACCTCCGCCAAGAATCATCACTTTCTTCCGGTCACTCGTCGCCACGCGGTCCGCTGCATTGTAGGTCGAGTAGTAATATGCCGCATTCTCCACACCAGAGACAGGCACCGCATCCCAAGCCTCGGCGCATCCCGCACCAATTCGCTGCGCGCGCACCGAGCTTTCGCTGCGCTGGAGCAGTTTCGCTAAATAACTGTCGGCAAAGCCGTCCTGCTTGGCCTGCACGAGCAGCTCGTCCGGCAGAATCTTTCCGCGATAGGCAAGAATCTTTTCTTCGAGCAGCACCAACTCGCGCATCTGCTCAATAAACCAGGGCTTGATGTAGGTCAGTTGGTAAAGCTCCTCAGTTCTTGCACCCTTGCGCAGCGCTTCATACAGGATGAACTGCCGTTCACTTGTTGGATAAGCAAGCTGTGCGAGCAGTTCTTCCAAAGATTTCTGGTTGAAGTCCTTGGCAAAACCAAGCCCGTGGCGTCCGGATTCAAGCGAGCGAATCGCCTTCTGCAACGCCTCTTTATATGTCTTTCCAATCGACATCACTTCGCCGACAGCACGCATTTGCGTGCCCAACCGATCCTCGGCGTCTTTGAATTTCTCAAAGGCCCAGCGGGCGAATTTGATGACCACGTAGTCGCCGGATGGCGTATACTTCTCGAGCGTGCCGTCCCGCCAATACGGAATCTCATCCAGCGTCATGCCCGCGGCAAGCTTTGCCGATACCAGGGCGATAGGGAATCCGGTTGCTTTTGAAGCAAGTGCGGAGCTGCGCGAGGTCCGCGGATTAATTTCGATAATCACCACCCGCCCGGTCTTAGGATCGTGCGCGAATTGGACGTTCGTCCCGCCGATCACACCAATCGCTTCGACTATGCGGTACGAGTATTCCTGCAGCCGCGTCTGCAGCTCCGGACTAATCGTCAGCATCGGCGCCGCACAGTAAGAGTCCCCTGTATGCACACCCATTGCGTCGATGTTTTCAATAAAACAAACGGTAATCATCTGATTCTTGGCATCGCGGACGACTTCAAGTTCAAGCTCCTCCCACCCAAGCACAGATTCTTCGATTAAAATCTGGCCGATCAGACTTGCCGCGAGTCCCCGGCTGGCAACAACCCGGAGTTCTTCCACATTGTAGACAAGCCCCCCGCCCGTGCCGCCCATCGTGTAGGCAGGACGCACCACGACTGGATAACCAAGGCCGGCAGCAACGGTCTCAGCATCCTCGACAGAATAGACAGCCTGACTCTTGGGCATTTCAATGCCGAGTTTGCTCATCGTCTCTTTGAAAGCTACGCGATCTTCTCCGCGTTCGATCGCATCCACCTGCACACCGATGACTTGCACTCCGTAGCGCTCGAGCACGCCCGAACGGTAAAGCTCGGAAGTGAGATTGAGACCAGTCTGCCCACCCAGATTCGGCAGAATAGCGTCAGGACGTTCCTTCTTGATTATTTCTTCGAGCGCCTCGGCATTCAGGGGTTCGATATAAGTCACGTCGGCCATCCCCGGATCGGTCATGATCGTAGCCGGATTGGAATTCACAAGAATAATCTTGTAGCCCAACTGCCGCAGCGCCTTGCATGCCTGAGTCCCGGAATAATCGAACTCACATGCCTGTCCAATCACAATGGGACCGGAGCCGATGATCATGACTTTGTTGATGCCGTCCAGTTTCTTCATAGAACTCTCCTTAGCTGCTGATGGGTCAGCTATCATAGCGTTTACAGAACGTTATGCAAGACTCAGCGAGCGATTTAACTCTCTAAGCTGTAGGTGGGTTATACTACTTATCCACTCGGCCTGCAGCGGCCCGCAGGGCTTTCACCCGAGCGCACGAACAATGCGTGCGCCGAGAGCAAGACGGACTAGAACTCTGGCTTTCATTCCCAGAGCGTTCTGTGTCACTCTGACACTGTTGTCCGTGAATATATGGAAAGGCGCCAATTCTCATGAAGTTGCTTGCTTTATTTCTAGTTGTTTTCCCCCTTTTTGGCTTCGGGGAAACCCGCCCCGCCTCAG